>JAYTON010000697.1:0-4010 GCA_043747725.1 Saprospiraceae bacterium | reverse complement strand
ACAAAGATAAGTCACATTTTTTAAATTTTCATCATAATTTAGTCAAAAAAATGTTAATGGCAAATTTTAATCACAAGTGTTAATAAATTTTATAATTTAAAAAATAATAATAAATTCATTTAATATTTTGGAATTTTGACTAAAAAAGAAATTTATTTTAGATAAATACTTTGAAAAGCGATTTTTATTCTAAATTCGCTCTTCAAAGTTAGTGTCTTTTTAACAATTATTAATATGCGAAAATTCGCTCAAAAATTTTTAAACAACCAATTTTAATATGCAAACAGGTCTCCAAACTTTAGATTATTTCGTTTTTCTCTTTTATTTTATCGTTGTAGCTACTTATGGTTACTGGATTTATAATCGCAAAAAAAAGGCTGAAACCAGCTCAGCCGATTATTTTCTCGCCGAAGGCTCGCTTACTTGGTGGGCTATTGGCGCGTCGCTCATCGCTTCTAATATCTCCGCCGAACAGTTTATCGGTATGAGTGGCAATGGTTTTAAAATGGGTTTAGCAATTGCTACCTATGAATGGATGGCTGCCGCTACTCTAATGATTGTTGCCATTTTCTTTATGCCCATTTATCTTAAAAATCATATTTTTACGATGCCTCAGTTTCTTGAAAAAAGATACGATAGTCGCGTGAGTATGGTGATGGCGATTTTTTGGCTTTTGCTTTATGTTATTGTCAACTTGACCGCTATTTTATACTTAGGCGCCTTGGCAGTCAATTCCATTTCAGGCATCAACTTCACTGTCTGTATGCTGGGTTTGGCAATCTTTGCTTTGTTTATTACGCTCGGGGGTATGAAAGTTATTGGTTACACCGATGTTGTTCAAGTCGTTTTCCTAATTATTGGCGGTTTGGCGACTACTTATTTAGCGGTCAATATGGTGTCCAAAGAATTTAATGTGGATGGTGTTATGGGTGGATTGGGTGTGATGATGGACAAAACGCCTGATCATTTTCACATGGTTTTTGATAAATCCAATAAGAACTATATGAGTCTTCCCGGCTTAAGTATTCTGATTGGCGGCATGTGGATTATCAACCTCAACTATTGGGGTTGCAATCAATATATTACACAGCGTGCGTTGGGTGCTGATTTGAAAACGGCACGGAGCGGTATTTTATTCGCTGCTTTTTTGAAATTGTTGATGCCGGTTATCGTCGTTTTACCGGGTATTGCGGCTTTCGTGTTGCATCAAAAAGGTTTATTACAATCAGAAATGTTAGGAAAAGACGGTTCGATATCTCAAGACAACGCTTATCCAGTGATGATGAATTTACTCGGACCTGGTCTGAAAGGCTTGGCTTTTGCAGCTTTAACTGCCGCTATTGTAGCATCTTTAGCGGGTAAAGCCAACTCGATTTCAACTATTTTTACCTTGGATATTTATAAAAAAGTGATTAATAAAGACGCGGACGAAAAGCAATTAGTCAGAATAGGGCGCATGGCTATTATTGCCTCTTTAATTTTGGCTGTTATTATTTCGCCGTTTATGGGCATTGATAAAAAAGGTGGTTTTGAGTTTATTCAGGAATATACAGGCTTTTTATCGCCAGGTATTTTCGCCATGTTTATCTTAGGTTTTTTCTGGAAACGCACGACTGCTAACGCTGCTTTATTCGCAACCTTGGGCGGTTTTATAATGTCTTGTATATTTAAAGCACTGCCTAATTTGATGGATTTATCAGGGCTTGCCAGCTTAGGTTTTGCCGCTCTCAACGATAATAAAGTGTATGAAATTCCTTTTATTGACCGGATGGGTTTTGTATTTGTACTCTGCGTAATCGGTATGGTAATCATCAGTTTATCCGATGAAAAAAGCAAAAACAACCCCAAAGGCTTGGAAATTGACGCTTCTATGTTCAAAATGTCTAATGGTTTTACAGCAGGTGCCTTAATCGTTTTAGGTATTTTGGCAGCCCTCTACACCATTTTCTGGTAGAATTTTTTTCAAAAAATGTAGATATTAAATTAAAAACCCGAATCGCACCTCAACGCTTTTCGGGTTTTTAATTTTTAGTACTAAGAAAAATCAACACCTCAATTGGTAGAATTCATAAATTCGTTAAATTCGTGGCTTCTACACGAAACAACTATAGTTTAAGGTTTAAAATATAAATACTTCGTTATATTAAAATGATAGAAACTCTCTATAAAATATTTCAAGAATACCAGACCGTTACCACCGATACGCGTCAAATTACTGAGGGGTGCATCTTCTTCGCGCTCAAAGGCGATAACTTCGATGGCAATGTTTTCGCTGAAAAAGCCTTAGAATTGGGTGCAAAATGCGCGGTTATTGACAATTTTAGCTTTAAAAAAGATGACCGCTACTTTTTAGTGGACGATGTATTGACCACCCTTCAAGATTTGGCAAGGCACCATCGCCGCCAATTTGATTTCCCGATTATCGCTATTACAGGCTCGAATGGAAAGACCACGACGAAAGAGTTAATGGCTGCCGTCATGTCAAGTCAATACAATACGCATTTTACAAAAGGTAATTTTAATAACCATATTGGCGTGCCACTCACTTTGCTACAACTCAACGCTGATCATGAAGTAGCCATTATCGAAATGGGTGCCAACCATCAGGGAGAAATAGATTCATTGTGCAGAATAGCCGAACCGACGCATGGCTTAATCACCAATATGGGCAAAGCGCATTTAGAAGGATTTGGCGGTTTTGAAGGGGTGAAAAAAGGGAAATCAGAGATGTATCGTTGGCTTGTAAGTCATCATGGCACTATCTTTTTGAATCAAGATGAACCTTATTTGATGGATTGTCTACCCCAAGATGCTTTGCGCGTCATCAAATATTGTCGCAGCACTGAACCATGTCTGACGACCCCTCAGTATGAAATCACTTTAGAAGCCTCCGAAGGCTTTTTGAAAGTCGGTTTTCTCAATTCAAAAGGCGAAATGGTATATGCTACAACCAATTTGGTTGGTGAATATAATTTTGCGAACATCGCTACGGCGGTGGCTGTCGGTAAATATTTTAAAGTACCGACAAGCAAAATTAAAAATGCTTTAGAGAATTATGTACCCAGCATGAACCGCTCTCAACTCATGAATTACAAAGGCGCAACGCTCATTCTCGACGCTTACAACGCCAACCCATCGAGCATGAAACAAGCCCTTTTGAATCTTTCAAAAATGCCTCAAGCTTATAAAATAGCCATCATTGGCGATATGCGCGAACTCGGTGAAGAAAGTTTGAGAGAACATATTTCTATTTTAGAATTGGCTAAGTCGTTGAATTTCAATGAGTTAGTAACAGTTGGAAATGAATTTGGGAAAGTAAATAATTCAGAAGACATTGTCACTGCGAGCGGAGCGCGGCAGGAGGGTTTGCATTTTGATGAAACTGAAAAAGCTATAAATTGGTTTCAAAACAAAAAGTTTGAAAATGAAACCTGTATTTTAATCAAAGGTTCAAGAGGTATGAAATTAGAGACATTATTAGAAAAACCTTAAGCCCACTGACCAGCCCCACCACTCATATTTATCGCCTGAGAGTTTGGCTTTTTCAGGAATCAGATGCGTTTTTATCATTGAAATATCACTCGCAGTTTGATTTTTTGAATTGATAAAATAGGTATTCCAAGTGGGCGCAAAGCCAATTCCAAACCGCTTGGTAATTTGTAAATTAAGGGCAGGAGATAAGCGAATTAAGCCCCCTCGATTTTCAAAAAGTGGGTCAAGCCAATAGCGGTGAGCGGTAGCATCCAAAGTGAGGGCAACTGTTTTTCCAAACCAAATACTTGTGCCTAAGCCCATGCCGCCGCTCAAAATATTGGGTTTCTGCCCGAGTTGAGGTTGCCCGCCTAAAGCATAAATTGTATAAAACCAACGTGTGCCAGTACGGAAAGAAATATTGCCATAAGTCACATCACTGCTCGAAAATTCAAGGACATGATAACCTTTTTTGACAATATTAATCAAACCCAGCAGCACCCCATCTGCCGTATCCGCCCTATTAATCAAGCCAATTT
>JAYTON010000696.1:0-12069 GCA_043747725.1 Saprospiraceae bacterium | reverse complement strand
GAAATATGCCGTCATTACCCCGACCGCCGCGTTGATACCAAACTCTTGAATCGGGATAATTCTACTGGTCACGAGGGTTGCAAAACCAACCGCTGTGGTGATAGCCGTCATAAATGTTGCCAAGCCAATTTCCTTCATCGTGAGCAAAATTGCTTCGTTTTGCGAATGCCCTCGTCGCAATTCATCAATATATTTCGACATCATGTGAATGACATCCGATGTGCCGATGATGACCATTAAAACGGGATACAAGGCTGCCATTGCGCTCAATTGACGTCCCCAAGCCCCTAAAATGCCTAAAAATAAGAGCATCGCCAAGCCAATTGAACCCAAAGCTATGATGACACTCCACATTCTCCTAAAAATCAAAGTCATAATAATGCCCACCAAAAGGGCTGCAATGAGCGTCGAAACCGCCACCTCGCGTTTCTCCATCCAAACCAATTCTTTCTGAAAATTGGCGCGCCCTAAATAATGATAACTTTGAAAATTGAAGGGTTTAATCAAAGAATCCAAGCCACTCATCAGCACATCGGATTCTTCAAGCGTCAGTTTATCTTTTGTTTTTAACAATAAAACAAGTGCAGTACCATCTTCAGAAATGAGATTCCGGACAAAACGCTCGTCTTTCAAGACCTTCGCCCTGTCCGTTTCATAAAAAGTCGAATCGTCAATATGGATAACTGGAATACCTGTGATACCGAAAAGCGTTTTGATGGGCAGTTGTATTTTCGTCAAAGATTGCGCTTGCTTGACGTAAGGCAAATCCGAAGATTTCGTCGTCAGGCTATCAAATTTTGTTAAAAAATCTTGATTGAATACGCCCTCATTCGGCACTGAACGCTCGACGCCCACGAGTAAAAAATTATCGTCGGATTCAAATTCGGTTATAAATTTTTGAAAAAACACCAAATCTGCATCGCCTTGTGGGAAAAATTGTTCAAAATCGAAGGAAAAGCGCAGCGTCGTAACGAAATAAATACCAGCTGCAATCAAAACAGCAAAAAGAGAAAAGACAATTTGGCGATAGCGTAGGAAGTTAAAGGACATATATTTTTTCAGTTTTAAATAGATGCCTTTTAAAGGATTTTAAGTAGAAATAGTTTTAAAAATCGTTCAAAATTTTTGAGAACATCTCTCTATTCACCATTCACCATTTATCATTCATCATTCGTCATTTCTTATAACTACATTTGCCAAATTTTTGAAATGAAATTACATTCTGTCCTCATCAATGCCGTAGCCGATGCTCTTACTGATATTTTCCAAAATAGTAAATATGCAGATAAAGTCGTCGAGCAATTACTCAAATCCAACTCGAAATGGGGTAGCCGCGACCGCGCTTTTATCGCCGAAACCACTTACGAATGTGTCCGTTGGTTCAGATTGTACGCTGTTCTTTCTAAAGAGATAACTGTCACTGCGAGCAGAACATTGTCATTGCGAGGTACGAAGCAAACTGGTAGTGATTTCGACATTCCCAATTTTATTAGAAAGGATTTTATAGACATTATAGGTGTCTATTTAACTTTAAAAAATGGCGAAAGCCTTGATTATAGAGACTTTAAACATTTAGATTATTTAAATTTAAAAACTCAGCTCGACCATATTTCTGAAAGAAAAATAAAATATTCAATTCCCGATTGGATGGATGAAGTGAGTGAAAAAGAATTGGGTGCTGAAAAATGGGCAGCCGAATTAGAGGCTTTGAATAAATCTGCCGATGTCGTCTTAAGATGTAATACTTTGAAAATCAAGGTGTTAGATTTAAAGAAAAAATTAAATGACATTAATATTGAGACGGGAGACACCCCCCTCAGTATGGAGGCACTAATTCTAAAAAAACGCACCAATGTTTTTTCAACTGAGCTTTTTAAGAAAGGTCTTTTCGAGGTTCAAGATGCGGGCAGTCAATTGATTGCACCATTTTTACAAGCGGAATCGGGTATGCGGGTGATAGACGCTTGTGCAGGGGCGGGGGGAAAATCGCTCCATTTGGCAACCTTGATGCAGAATAAAGGGACGATAATTTCGATGGATACTGAGGGGCGTAAATTGGAAGAGTTGCGTAAACGTGCGCAACGGAATGGCATTAATATTATCGAAACTCGAACGATTGAGTCGGATAAAGTCATCAATCGTTTGCATAATTCAGCAGACCGTTTGTTGCTCGATGTGCCTTGTTCGGGCTTGGGTGTGCTGAGGCGCAATCCTGATGCCAAGTGGAAATTAAACTTTGAGTTTTTGAACGAAATACGCCTTTTACAAGCAAAAATCCTTCAAAACTATTCAAAAGTGGTCAAAATCGGTGGCAAATTGGTGTATGCCACATGTAGTATTTTACCATCTGAAAATGAAAATCAAATAGCCACTTTTTTAGAAAGTAATCCGAATTGGAAAAAATTGGATGAAAAAAAAGTATCGCCTACTGAAAATGGCTTCGATGGCTTCTACATGGCACTTTTAGAACGTTTGTCTTAAGTTTTTTTAAATAAAAGAATGGAAACATCTACTTTTGCTCTTCGTTTTACCAATAAAAATTATCAAACGCAATATGAAAGTCTTAAAATTCGGCGGCTCGTCGGTTGCCAAACCTGAGCGCATACAGGGCATCATTAGTATTCTCAAAAAATATCAAGATAGAAATGACT
This sequence comes from Saprospiraceae bacterium, assembly GCA_043747725.1. Classification (GTDB taxonomy): domain Bacteria; phylum Bacteroidota; class Bacteroidia; order Chitinophagales; family Saprospiraceae; genus JAAFJT01. The sequence continues at coordinate 9,418 of JAYTON010000696.1, read as the reverse complement.
GCTTCACGGTGGTTTTTTCAGCATTTGGCGGTGTCACCGACTCGCTTTTGGACATGGCTACCAAAGCGGAAGCTGCGGACATTAGCTATATGGTGGCTTATGAGCAGTTCAAAACGCGCCACCTTGAAGCCGCTCAAGAACTCGTTTCTACTGAAAGATTTAAGCAAATTAAAGCGCATTTGCTTCAAAATTGTGAAGATTTACTCGGTGTACTGAGGGGTATCTACTTGATTCGAGAGGTTTCTCCTCGCACGTCCGATTATGTTGTGAGCTTCGGCGAGCGCATGTCGGCTTTTATTATTGCTCATACTTTGGATGAAGCAGGTGTGCCAGCGGAGTTTCTCGACGCTCGAAAAGTGGTGAAAACGGATAAGCATTTTGGCGCTGCGAAGGTCGATTTTGAAGTAAGTGACGCATTAATTGCTGATTATTACGCCAAACATGCAGATAAAGTACAAATTGTAACGGGTTTTATCGGTTCAGCAAAAGGCAGCGGTAAAGATACCGATTTTGGTTTGACGACTACGTTGGGGCGCGGTGGCTCGGATTATACAGCAGCTATCATTGCCGCAGGATTGAATGCAGAGGTGATTGAAATTTGGACAGACGTTGACGGTGTTTTGACCGCTGACCCACGTAAAGTGAAAAAGGCTTTTACGATTCCGACCATGACTTATGCCGAAGCGATGGAAATGAGTCATTTTGGCGCAAAAGTGATTTATCCGCCTACGCTTGTGCCCGCTTTAAAGAAAAATATTCCGCTTTATATCAAAAATACTTTTAATCCTGATTTTGTTGGAACGTTCATTTCTACGAAAAAAAATCCAATGGGTCATGCAGTACAGGGTATTTCATCTATTTCAAATGTGTCGCTTTTGACGCTTTCGGGTAGCGGTTTGTTTGGTGTGCCGGGGGTGGCAGGGCGGTTGTTCAGCGCCTTGGCAGCGGGTAGTGTGAATGTGATTTTGATTACACAAGGTTCATCCGAGTCGAGTATTAGCTTCGCCGTGCAACCAAGTGATATGAATAAAGCGCGCCGTGCCGTTGAAAAAGCCTTTGAATACGAGCTGAAAAATGAATCAGTCGCCCCTCTCAGTATAGAAGCGGATTTGGCAGTAGTGGCGATTGTCGGGGAGAATATGCGTTTTCGCCCAGGTATTGCAGGTACGATGTTTCAGTCGTTGGGAAAAAATGGGGTGAATTGCGTGGCTATTGCTCAGGGGTCTTCGGAGCTCAATATTTCGGTGGTGATTCCGCGCAGCGATGAGGCGAAGGCTTTGAATGCTTTGCATGAAGGTTTTTTCTTATCGGATGCCCAAACGCTTAATATTTTTATGTCAGGTGTAGGCTTGATAGGCAGTACTTTATTGAAACAAATAGCGGCACAATCTGCCTTTTTGAAAGATAATCGCTCGATGGAAATCAAAGTCGTGGGCTTATCCAATAGCCGTAAAATGTTATTTGATGAAAAAGGTATATCTTTAAAAGATTGGAAATCAACACTTTTGGAAAAAGGTGAAGAAGCGACCCCCTCAGTATTTGCTTCAAAAATGAAGACCCTGAACTTACCGAATACCATTTTTATTGACTGCACAGCCAATGCGGAAGTGGCGCAGCAGTACGAAGGCATTTTGGAAGAATCCATTTCTATTTCAACGCCGAACAAAATTGCTAACTCAGGTAGTTACGCGCATTATCAAAAATTGAAAGCCGTTGCACGCAAGCGGGGGGTGAAATTTTTATATGAAACGAATGTCGGTGCCGGCTTGCCTGTCATCTCAACTTTGACGGATTTGATTAATTCAGGTGACCAAATCCTTAAAATTGAAGGCGTTTTAAGTGGGTCGCTGTCATTTATTTTCAATAATTTTAAACAAGGCACTTCATTTTTTGAAATAGTAAAGCAAGCCCGTGAATTGGGCTACACCGAACCTGACCCACGCATAGATTTAATGGGCATAGATGTTCGCCGCAAATTAGTAATACTGGCGCGTGAAAGCGGCTTGGCATTAGAGGAATCGGAAGTAGAAATTGAGGTTTTTTTACCTCAATCCTGCGTAAATGCGCCTACGGTGGAGGCTTTTTTCGATAATTTAGTAGGAGAAGATGCCTATTTCAAGCAATTAATAGGTGATACGCAAGGGGGAGCATTGCGCATGATTGCGAAAATTGAAAGCAATAAAGCCACCATTGGATTACAAAAAGTAGATGCTCAAAACCCATTTTTTCAACTAAGCGGCTCGGATAATATGATTGTTTTTACAACAGAACGGTATAAAGAGCGTCCTTTAGTGGTGCGTGGTCCCGGCGCGGGGGCGGAGGTGACGGCTGCGGGTGTATTTGCGGAAATTATTACGATTGGCAATTATTTGTCATAAGCATCTACCAATCTTACGAGGGTTTTTCCATAGGGATCCATTCGGAAAAACCCTCGCAAAATTAATACTACATTTATTCAACCAAAAAGCTGCGGTCGGCATAAAAAAATTGACCTCTTTTTTGAATGGTCACGGTCAATGTAAAATTATCTCCAGCTTTCAATTTTTTGACCAGTTTTTGCATATTTTCATTAATGACGCCGTTGCTATGAGCATCTGCATATTTGCCAGCACGCTCACGTTCAAATATTAATTCATTGACTTCCAACAAGTTACCCATTTCGTCTCTGACAGTCAAAGGCAATGGCAGCGTTTTCATCAATTCATCTTTCGAAATTCTACCGCCTTTAATATTACCCCAATTAATCTGAAAACCATTGGCAAATTCTGCATCATTTTTTTCAGTGAAGCGAATCGGGAGCGTCATTTTCACTTTTACAGGCTTGCCATTCAGAAGGGCAGGTTCCATTTCGGGAATGCTTTTCACGACTTTCAGCGCGGCTTCATCTTGCGGTTTTTCAAGACCCCTCAGTATCGTAGCATTTTCAACCTTACCGGATTCATTGACAAAAAGAGTTACGTACACCGCACCTGTGATGTCCGATTTCGGCATTTCAAGGTGTGTAGCAATAAAAGAAATCAAAGCCTGATTGGAACAATTCCGTTTTTCAACCGAACCATCCGCCATTTTTTCGCAGCCTTTAAAATAAGGCATTTGCTCGGCTTGCGTATAGAGTGTATCTTGAGCTTGTAATGTAAAGCACAACCCCATGAAAATGCAAGCCAAAATGCCGTACTTGTTTTCTCGCAACATAATATTTATTTAAATTGTAAATGACTGATTATCAATTAATTGTAATAAAAAATTGAAATTATTACATGAAAAAAATCTAAAATAGGAGGATGCAAAAATTTTGCCACCCCTCAGTATCCTGAAGTTTTAGTCTTATTTTAACTTAATTTTTTTACATTGCAAAGTAAAAAGACTTTGATGAAATTCCCGTTTTTTAAAATAATCGTTTTTCTGACGTCGCTTCTGGCATCGTGTCAAACGCTGAATGTCCGCACTGTTGCGCCTTTACCTTCAGTGGTCAAGGAAAGTTCAGGCGTTATTGCAGAATCCAATAATCGTTTTTGGACGCATAACGATAGCGGTGGCGAGCCTGTTTTGTATCAGTTCGATTCGACGGGTGCGCTCCTCAAAACTATCCGTATCAGCAACGCCACCAATAACGATTGGGAGGAAATTCAATTGGATGCCAATGGCAATCTCTACATTGGAGATTTTGGAAATAATAATCAAAAAAGAACCAACTTATTGATTTACAAAGTTTTAAACTTTAAAAATAAAACGCAAGACTCTATTTTAACAGCTGAAAAAATAGAATTTAGCTACGACAATCAAACGGCTTTCCCACCCGCCGATTCTTTAAAACATTTTGATGCAGAGGCGATGTTGGCTACGCTGGATTCCATTTATATTTTTACAAAAGATTTTGATACTCAACCTTATAGCGGCAAAACTTGGATTTATCGCTTGCCTAATGTTGCGGGAAAACATACAGCAAAATTAATAAGTGTTTTTGAAACAGATAATTCTTGGAAATTCAAAGGAGCCATTACGGCTGCGACTAAAAGCGCGGATGGCAAAGTGGTATTGATGTCGTATTTAAAACTTTTTGTTTTTACGGATTTTATAGGGAGAGAATTTTGGCATGGGCGCATTAAAGCATTGGATTTCAATGTGTTAGAAACGGCACAGCGCGAAGCCATTACATTTTTACCAAATGACAATTGCCGACTTTTTATCACCTCAGAGGATGCTCATGGCATTGGAGGCAATCTTTCAACCATCAATCTTTGCGATTATTTAACTAAAAGTAAAGACTTGGCAGCGTCTGAACCGCTTGTAAAAATATACCCAACCCCCTCAGTATATGACCTGTTTTTTGAGATTTCAAGTAGTTTTATGGACAATTTTTATCTAAAAGTGTTCAATACAAGCGGTCACGAAATTTTCAATAAACTGATTCCGACTGGAGAAAATAAAATTTTATTAGAAAACACGCTTTTTCCAAGCAGTGGCATATACTTTTACCGACTTTTTCAAAAAAATAATCTGCCTGTGAAAACAGGAAAAATTATTATTGTAAAATAAAACTCTTGTATAAATAATTGATTGCCAATTATTTATACGATAAATAAATCTTTTAACGATTGCCAATATCAAAATTTTATGATTTTCAGCGATAAAAAAATATTAGAAAGCATTGCCAATGGCGAGATAAAAATTGAGCCTTTCAGACCCGATTGTATGGGCACTAACTCCTACGATGTGCATTTGGGGAAATGGTTGGCAACCTATAACGATGCTGTTTTAGACGCTAAAAAGCACAACGCCATTACCCATTTTGAGATTCCGACTGAAGGGTTTGTCTTGCAATCCGGCACACTGTATTTAGGTGTGACGGAAGAATATACTGAGACTTTTAATGCCGTTCCGTTCCTCGAAGGTAAAAGCAGCACAGGGCGTTTGGGCATTGATATTCACGCGACGGCGGGCAAGGGTGACGTCGGATTTTGTAATCATTGGACGTTGGAAATATCCGCAGCGATGCCAGTGCGTATATATGCGGGTATGCCGATTGGACAGTTGATTTATTTTCAAGTGGAGGGTGAAATTGCAAATTATTACCATAAAAAGCAAGATGCCAAGTATAATAATCGCTCGGATAAGCCTGTAGAAAGCATGATGTGGAAAAATAAATTTTAAGCTTTGATTCTCGCTTTACTCAATCTTGAAGTTTTCAAAGTAGTGCCATTCGCATGGAGCAAACGGATAATATAAATGCCGTCAGGCAAATCATTGACGTAATATTTAGTGCCATCAGTCACTTTATAAGAGCGCATTTGGCGACCGATAATGTTATAAATCACCACTTTTTCAACACTGCTATTGTCCGAAATCATAAAATATTCTACCGCAGGATTCGGATAAATACTGACATTTGAATCAGGCGTTTTCACCTCTTTTGCTTTGGAATTGCTTGAAAAAGTGAGTTTGCTTGTCACAGCATTCGCTTCATTTCCCTGTTCAAATATTTTAACATCTATAGTTGCCGCACCGCTTTTTTTCTCAGGACGGATAAAAATATCGAGGTTAGTGGATGCTCCCGCAGCAAGTTCGATATAGTCCAGTGGGCTTCCTGTTGTAGCCGACCAGCAATTGGTTTTATCGCAAACAAGGCAATACCAGCCATTGGTGATGGTGGAAAGCGAGCGTTGCCAAGTAAATTTTTTAGTCTGATTTGACGTATTTTTAATGGTTACACGACCTTTTACTTCAAACGAATCCGGATTGACTGTCGTCTTAATGTCTTGTGAAGAGATGGCAAGAGTCACTTGCGCTCCCCCCCTCAGTATTATTGTTAAAAAAATAAAAAAGAGTAAAGAATATTTCATGAGTGTAAATTTTCATTTTATTCGGATACAAAATTAAGAATTTCTAAAGATAAAAACCCGACAAAATCGCTAAAAGTTGCCTTATGAAGGGCTATCGGCTGTTAAAATTCTATTAAAATTATCGAAAATTATTTTTTTCAAATCCTTTAAATCCATATTCAACACTTCTGCCGCCTTTTCATAAACGGCTTTAATGCTTATATCTATATCGTCGGTTTCAAAAAATAGCCGATTGTGCGGAATAATATGGAGGGCTTGTGCTGTATTACTCTTTTTTTTAAAAAGACCTGTTCCAATGGAAATATAAAAATCATTTTTTATCAAATCATTCAAAAGGATTTTATTTTTATTAAAACCATGAATAATAAGCGGTACGTAAGGTTTTAAGCGTTTTTTCATAGCAATGATTTCATTAAAAGCCTTCACACAATGAATCACAATGGGCTTAGATACAGACTCCGCTAATCGGATTTGAGCTTCAAAAACTTGCATCTGAAATACTAAATCCTCTCCTTTCAATCTATCCAATCCGCACTCACCTAAAAAGATAACACTTTGATTATCAATAAGTTGTGTTAATTTTTCAAAATCAGTTTCGAAATTATTTTTATTTAAAAACCAAGGGTGCAGACCTGCGGAAAAATACCGCCCTTCCTGACGCGTTCCACTCGCAGTAACAATTCCTTCGGGAATATTTTCTATAAATTGACCTTGTTGAGTGATATTCAAAACCGAAATAGCGTCGGCATTGTTATTTTTAAAATGGGTATGTATGTCAATAAAAGGAATCATTTTTATTAGCCCAATTTCTCTTTTAAAAATTGCCCTGTAAACGATTCTGCTACTTTTGTCAAACCTTCGGGTGTGCCTTGATAGACTAAATATCCACCTGTTTTGCCGCCTTCTGGACCTAAATCAATGACCCAATCGGCTGATTTGATAACTTCCATATTGTGTTCAACCACTAAAACGGTATGCCCTTTTTCAATCAAAGCATTCAAAGCATCTAAAAGTTTTTTGATATCATGAAAATGCAAACCCGTCGTCGGTTCATCAAAAACAAAGAAAATATGGTCTTTTGAGCCCTCTTTTGCTAAGAAAGAGGCCAATTTGACGCGTTGCGCTTCACCACCTGATAGCGTGGAACTCGATTGCCCCAAATGTACATAGCCCAAACCGACATCATTCAGCGGTTTCAGTTTTTGAATAATACCTTTATCTTCTTTAAAAAAATCAAGGGCTTCTTCGACACTCATTTGAAGCACTTCAAAAATGTTTTTACCTTTATACGTCACCTCTAAAGTCTCTGTTTTGAAACGTTTTCCACGACATTCTTCACACTCCAAATGTACATCAGCAAGGAACTGCATTTCCACAACTTGTTCACCTTCGCCCTTGCATGTTTCGCAACGCCCCCCCTCAGTATTGAAGGAGAAAATGCCTGGTTTATAGCCTCTGATTTTTGATAATTGTTGCTTTGAAAATAAATCTCGAATTTCATCATACGCCTTCACATACGTGACAGGATTGGAGCGCGAGGACTTGCCAATCGGCGATTGATTAATCATTTCGATACCCGACAAACGTTTGATATCGCCTTCCAAACCATCAAATTGCCCTGGTACTGCACCTGCATTTGGGTCAAGCTCGCGTTGGAACGCAGGAAAAAGGATTTGTTTCACCAAAGTCGTTTTACCACTGCCCGAAACACCACTCACAACGGTCATAGTATTCAAAGGAATTTTAATCGATACATTCTTCAAATTATGCTGCCGCGCGCCTTTCACCTCAATCCAATGCACACCCTTGCGCCGTACTGAGGGGGTCGGTATTTGCATAGTGCCATTCATGTAGCGAGTCGTTAAACTCTGTTTGGCATCGCTGTATATTTTTTCATACTCGCCTGCAAACACCACTTCGCCACCATGAATACCCGCTTCGGGACCCATATCTATCAAATAATCAGCATTTTTAATCACATCTTCTTCATGTTCCACGACGACAACCGTATTGCCCAAATCCCGCAAGGCTTTCAAAACCGTTACCAATCGCTCAGTATCGCGAGGGTGCAAACCGACACTCGGCTCATCTAAAATGTACATCGAACTCGTTAGATTTGAGCCTAAAGTCCTTGTCAAATTAATGCGCTGCGTTTCGCCACCGCTGAGTGTAGAACTCACTCGGCTGAGGGTTAAATATGTCAAACCGACGTTCATCATAAAATGCAATCGGTTCTTTATTTCTAACATGAGTCTTTTTCCTACTTGTAAATCGCTATCAGTCAATTCAATAGAATCAAAAAAGGCTGATACTTCATCAATCGGAATATCCACCAATTCTGTTATATTTTTGCCGCCAACTTTTACATAAGTGGCTTCCAAGCGCAAACGACCGCCTTCGCAAGTCGGGCAAACCGTCCGCCCACGATAGCGAGCGAGCATAACGCGGTTCTGAATTTTATAGGTTTGCTCTTCAAGCATAGAGAAAAACTGATTGATGCCATCGAAATGAGCGTTGCCATTCCAAAGAATTTTACGCTCGGCTTTCGTCAAATCTTGATAAGCGCGGTGAACAGGAAAATCAAATTTATGCGCCGCGCGGAGAAACGCATCTTGCCACTCACTCGATTTATCCCCTTTCCAACAAGCGATAGCGCCTTCAAAAATGGACAGCGTTTTATTGGGTATGACTTTGTCTTCATCAATACCCATCGTTTTGCCGTAACCTTCGCAAGTCGGGCAAGCACCGTAAGGGTTATTATAGTTGAATAACTGAGGGGTCGGTTCTAAAAATAGGAGGTCATCGAGTTCAAAACGGTTATTAAAATTACGGGTTTCACCGCCGATAATTTCAATAATTGCCTCACCTTCGCTTTCATAAAATGCTGTTTGCACGGAGTCCGCCATGCGTTTTGTATTTTCTGAAGGTTCAGTTCCCTCTTTAGCATCATCTTTACTGACTACAAATCGGTCTATTAAAATGCGAATATCATCGTTTTTAAAAGCATCAACAGGTTTCTTCAAATCATCGGCTGTTAAGTCTAAACCTTCTATTGCCTCTACATTTTCAGAAGCAATTAATGCAGACAGTACCTCATCAAGTTGATATAAATTGTTTGATTTCCAAAGGCGAGTATAGCCTTTTTGAAGTAAAAGGTTGAGTTCCGCTTCGAGGGTGCGGTCATTATATTTTGTCGGCAAGGGAATAAAAAGCTGCAAACGGTCGCCATCATTTTGACTGAGGATAAAATCAATCACATCTGATACTTGATGCCTCTTCACAATAGCCCCCGAAACAGGCGAGTATGTTTTGCCAATCCGAGCAAATAGCAGCCTTAAAAAATCATACGTTTCGGTCATAGAACCGACCGTCGAGCGATTATTGCCTGTCGTTACTTTTTGCTCGATAGCGATAGCAGGGCAAATGCCTTTGATATAGTCCACATCAGGCTTTTTCATGCGCATTAAAAACTGTCGAGCATAGCTTGAAAGGCTCTCAACATAGCGGCGGTGCCCTTCTGCGAAGAGCGTGTCCATTGTTATGGAAGACTTTCCACTGCCCGATACCCCCGTCACGAC
>JAYTON010000695.1:0-6743 GCA_043747725.1 Saprospiraceae bacterium | reverse complement strand
AGGATGATATTTATTATCTGCCATTAAATATATCTTCCATAAGCCTTTACTCCCACCTATCCATAATGTATCTTTTTTTTCATAAAAAATGTAAATTTCTTCAACTAAGTTTATATCTTGTAGATACTCCAACACCTTATTATTTACTTTAAAAACATGAATACCTGTATTATTGTAATCAACATAAATATTTTGATGAGCATCTTGAAAGATTCTACTCACTGAAGCATCTACATACTGAGGGGGTATCTGTTTAAATTTCTCCACATAAAATCCTGAATTATTCTCTTCAATTTCATAAATACCTTGAGAGGTAGTAAAAAACAGTCTTTTATCTTTTAGTTGAATAATATCATTGATTTGAAAATCTTTGGCTGCAATGATGGTTTGGAATTTATCTTTCGATTTATCATAATTAAAAAGTTGATGGTCAGTGAATAGCCAAATCCTTCCTTTATCATCTGCGATTAGTTTTCTAATTCTTTTTTCAGGAAATAATGAAGCATCATAAGATTTGATGAATTTTCTATTTTTATCATAAACGACTATATCACCTTCAAGACAACTTATCCAAATATTACCTGTCTTATCTTCTGTTGCTCTAAAAAATTTATTATTTCTAAAATTTTTAGAGATCTGCAAAGAAGCAAATTTTACTTTTTTTAAATTTATATGGCTCATACAGGCATTATCCCAGCTGGATAACCATAGATTTTCAAGAGAATCAATATAAATACTGTTGAATTTATTTGAACACAAGCCATTGCTATTATCGGAGACATTGTCTTGTCTGATATTATAATAAAATTCTTTTTTTATTTTATCAAAAAAGAAAATGCCTTCTTTTTCAGTAGAAAGAATCAAACTTTTATCCCTCCATGAAACCATAGCGAGGGTATTTTTTAAAGCAATGCCATTAAATGTGTCGAATATTCGATAAGATTTACTTTTACGATTCATCAAAACCAAACCTATATCAGTGGCTAACCAAATATTTTCCTCATTGTCAAATGAAACGGCTCGAATTTTTAACTTCTTTTTGAAAATGTCTTTATCTGTATCCGTGAAATATTCATAAGAATGAGGTGTCTTACTGAGGGGATTAAAATCATATTCGACAAAGCCATAACCGGAAAGGCTTGGATAAGAATATAGAAAATTGTTTTGTGCAGATGTATAAACTTGTGAGCGAAAACCATTAAAATTAGATACTTGGAAATAATCATTTTTCCCTTGACTATTTTTACGTGTATTAAATTTATACAATACTGGCTTATCATTCCAACTACGTACACGAAGCCATAGATAACCCTCTTTATCTAAATAAAAAGTATAATAATTATTTTCTATTTTTTTTCCATCTTTTTCAATCCAATAATGGTCAAAAGCATCTTTTGAATGTCTGTAACAATGTATGGCTTCAAAAGTACAAAACCAAATATCGCCATTTTCATCCTCCAATAGTGGGCTTTGAATATTATTATCAAAAAGTGAAGTCGAATCATTTTGTATATGCACGTACTTTTTGACACGCTGTCCATCAAAACGATTTAAGCCGTTGGTAGAGCTAATCCATATAAAACCACGAGAATCTGTAAAAAAAAAGGCGTTATACTCATTAATCAGACCATCCTCAGCATCATATCGATTGAAAGAATAACTATTTTGAAGCTGTGCCTGAACAGTCAGCCTATTTATAAAACAGAAGAAGAATAGTAAAAAGATGGTTCGTTTTAGTATAAACATTGCTATCCACAGTTATCACAATAACAGAAAGATGCAATAATAAAAAAAACCTAACAAAGTTTTGCTTGTTAAGTTTTTTTATTCCTATTAGTTATTGCCTGGAGGGCAAGTATTATCTGGTGGACAGGTATCAAAGCAAGCACCATCTTCATCCAAACCTCTTGTATTCACATCTGACGATTCAGTCGGTAATTCGGGATAGCGTTGCTTCATAGGGTTAAAGGGTTCTGAATACATGGTGAATTTGCTCGCACCGCTGGTGTTTGGGATAATATAGAAAAAAAGCCCTGAACAATCAGCGTGTTTGCTTAAAAGGGCTTCTAATTGTGCTTTGGAAAAAAATGCGCCGCGAATAAAATCAGCGGGTACTTGGGTCAGGTACTCTGCTCTGAGAGTATCCAATTCGGTTCTTGTCATCGAGTTTTAGATAATTAAAATGAAAGAATAATGGTTTTCAAATCGGCAGTTGGTGTATCTATATTTGGATGAGTCGTCAGCTTTGGTTTCTTAGAATTGATACAGGTCAGATTAACAACTAAGTTTCTGAAATTGTTAATACAAATATATGTAGTTATTCGTAATAAAAAAAGATGACTGTACGAATGGTAGGTTTTATTGTATGAACGGTATGTTTTATCTTTTAAAAGGAGGATAAAAGCAAACCCCCAATCTCGAAAACGGAATTGGGGGTTTGAAAAGGGTTTTATACTGAGGGGATCATGCAGTCCCCCATTTTCTCAACTGACTCAACAAGGCACTAAAATCCTTAGGCATTTCCGCTTCAAAACTCATAACCTCTTGAGTAATGGGGTGCTGAAACGTTAATTTATAAGCATGGAGCGTCGTGCGGCTCATAATCGGACGCTCTTCCTCAAATTTACCGATGTTGAATCGCTTGGATTTTATTTCAGATAATAAAATCGCCGCTTTGCGCCCATACAAGGCATCCACCGCCAGCGGGTAGCCGATGCTTTGAAAATGCACCCGAATCTGATGTTGCCGCCCCGTTTTGATAGTAGCCTCCACGTACGTGAAATGCTTGAATTTTTCAAGGACTTTATACATTGTCAAGGACTCTTTACCTCGTTTGGCAATCACCATTTTACCCGCTACGGAGGAGTGTGTTGCGATGGGTTTATTGATTTCGCCTTCATCCACATGTAGCACGCCATCCAGCAAAGCGAGGTATATTTTTGACGTCTGGTGATTCTCAAATTGCATAGATAAATGGCGATGTGATTCCGATGTTTTAGCAAATATCAAAATCCCCGACGTTTCTCTATCCAACCGATGGACTATAAATACCTTTCCATACACTTGATTCAACGCCGCATAAAGGCTCGGCTTTAACGGGTCAATTCTATCGGGAATGGTCAGCAATTCTGCCGGCTTATTCACCACCACAATGTACTCATCTTCAAAAATAATATTGGGCTTCATATAAAAATCTAAGGCATTTTTCAAACAAGACCCCCTCAGTATTTCACTAATTTATCGGGTCTTCAATTATAAAAACTAATTTTAAAAAGACGGCAAAGGTAGCAAAATAGTTGCGAGTTGAGAATTGTGAGTTGAGACATTTACAAACAATTGATTATCAATTATTTATGAAATAATCAACGCCTGTCATTTCCTTCAAATCAGGGGCTACAAATTGACGCCTCGCCTTAGTTGACATCATATTTTCTTTTGAATAAAATTCGAGGAAACAATTTCGATTGGCATATTTTTCATCAAAAAGTAACTCGTCTATCGTCACTTCATCAAAGCTGACCCGCCCGATAGATTCGCAAAATTGCTTGATTTGCCAAAGCCAAAAGACTGTCATAGTTTCGTGATAGCCGCTTGTATCGGAGTTGATAGTGCCCACTGCTTCGTTGTATTGCCTAATGCCTTCGCGCATCGCATCGAGTGCCTTTTCTTTATAAGTTGAAAACATATACAAGCCGACGATGAGGTGCATTTCATGCGTCCATTCATCTTTGGGCAGCGTCCTATTTTGGAATTGATGGACGTGTTCCAGGGCTTGTTCTGTTGAAATTAAATACATAAAATATGGGTAAATATTTGATAATCAATATTTTAGTGAATTACGGTTAAAATGTATTTCATTAATATAAGCAATAATTGCTTTAACATCTTCTAAATTTAAATGGGGAAAAGGTATACATTCAGTCCCTTCAAACTCTTTCAGCTTTCTCCTCAACTGCTTATCTTTTTTTAAATAAGACTTAGGATTGTGTAAAAAAAGCAACATCTCATTTTCATCGTTCAAGTAATTGCGCCAATCATTTAAACCTGGACCAGTCAATTTATTTATCATATTTTTATTATGGCAAGTTGCGCAATTATAGATAAAAAGCATTTTGCCTTTGCTGGCATTATCTGTCAAAATAGGTAAAGAATCACTTGTTCCACAGCCCAAAGGTTGCTCATATTTCGGCTCTTGCAAAAAGGTTTTCAAAATCCAAAGGAAAAGGACAAAGGCTAATACACCCGACCATAAAGCTATTCTTTTAGCGAGTATAGCATATTTCGTTTCCATGATTTTGGATTTTAAGATTATAGTACCCCCTCAGTATTTCAGCTAAAACTCACTCATTCCGAATGTGAATTGCCAAAGTGTAACGAACTCTAACAACTTTTCCATTTTGCATTCCGGGTTTCCATCTGGGCATATCTTCAAATGCTTTTTTCAAAGCCTTATCATAAGTTTCCAAACCACAAGGCAGTTTTGGTTCTACATTAGTAACTTGCCCATTCTTCTCAACAATAAAATCAATACGGGTAATGTAACAATCATCAGTCAATTTTAATTGTGATGTTTTTAAGTTTTTTGAAATCCATCTAAACAAAGCAGCTTGCCCTTCCGGATATTCAGGACTCCTTCCAACAATTGTATAAACCGTTGTATCTTTTACATTTTTCTGAGCATTTAAATTGAAATTAAAAGTCAGATAAAAACATAATAAAACTATGATTTTCAACATTTTACACATGTCGACAATTTTTCACTATTCAACTTTTCACTTTTCACTATTAGAATCCAAACGCCTTCATATAAGTTGCTAAATCTTTATCCCCTCTGCCCGATAAATTCACTACCACCACATCATCTTTTTTAAACGTCAAATAATCCAAGGCGGCAAAGGCATGAGCCGATTCGAGCGCAGGAATAATCCCCTCAATACGCGAGAGTTCAAGAGCGGATGCGAGGGATTCATCGTCCGTGATGCTCACTGCCAATGCCCTACCAGACTGAATCAAATGCGCATGAAGCGGTCCGATGCCAGGATAATCCAAACCTGCCGATATAGAATGTGGCTCTACAATTTGACCATCCGCCGTTTGCATCAACAACGTTTTTGAACCGTGAATGACGCCCATCGTACCTAAAACAGACGTGGCAGCCGACTTGCCCGAGTGAATCCCCTCGCCCGCCGCTTCCACTGCAACCAATTTTACTGAGGGGGTGTCGAGGAAATGATAAAATGCACCCGCCGCATTCGAGCCACCGCCTACGCAGGCGACGACATAATCGGGGTTTGGATTACCCGTTTTAGCCTTCAATTGCTTCTTAATTTCAGCAGAAATGACCGATTGAAACCGCGCCACCATATCTGGATAAGGGTGCGGACCCACCACAGAACCGATAATATAATGCGTATCTTCAGGGCGATTTATCCATTCGCGAATGGCTTCATTCGTCGCATCTTTCAAGGTTTGACTGCCCGAAGTCGCGGGAATGACCGTTGCACCGAGCATCTTCATACGCGCCACATTGGGTGCCTGCCGCTCAATATCCACCGAACCCATAAATACCACGCATTCGATGCCCATCAAAGCGCAAACCGTCGCCGTTGCTACACCGTGTTGCCCTGCACCCGTTTCGGCAATGATGCGTGTTTTGCCCAACCGCTGCGCTACGAGAATTTGACCGATGGTATTATTGACCTTGTGCGCGCCCGTGTGGCACAAGTCTTCGCGCTTCAAATAAATGGTGCAACCATATTTTTTCGACAACCTTTCTGCCAAATATAAAGGCGTGGGTCTGCCGACATAATCCGCTAAAAGCGACTTAAATTGCTTTTGAAAATCTTTAGAATGAATGATTTTCAAGTAGTTTTTACGCAAAGTCTCCACATTGTGATACAGCATTTCGGGAATAAATGCTCCCCCAAAATCACCATAAAAACCGGCTTCATCGGGCTGATATTTGCCTGTTATTTTTTCTTCTTGAATGTCTAATGTCTCTGTCATTTTATAGGTAATTAATTGATTTATAAGTCAAATTTTTGATAATTATTTAAAAAAATGGCGTTAAAGGATTTTAAAATTCATTAAAAAAGGCTAAATTTACCTCAAATAGTAGTACAATGGATAATGCAGCAATTAAATATAACACCCTATCAGCAGAAGAATACCTTTCTTTTGAACGGTCGGGTATTCGCGAAATAAATGGGAAAAACGAATTTTATAACAATCAACTCAAACCGATGGCTGGTGCTTCACCCGAACATAATTATATTTTTACAAACCTCATGAAAATATTGCTTTTAGGGCTTGACCAAGAGCAATTTATTGTATTTGGTTCTGATATGCGTACCCTCAGTCATAGTATAAAAAAAGATTATTTTTATCCTGATATAATTGTCATGGCTGAACCACCTCAATTTTCAGATTCTAAATCAGATATTCTCATTAACCCTTCTTTTATTATAGAGATACTCTCTAAAACGACTGAAGAGTTTGATAGAGTTGAAAAATTTGCTGCTTATCGTCAAATCCCTCATTTAAAAGAATTCATTTTAGTCTCTCAAGATAGACCCTGCATTGAGCAATTTTATAAAACGGCTGATGGCATTTGGGCAGTTGGTGATACTGTTACAGATATTGATTCAACCATTAATTTAAAAACTTTACCAACGGTTTTTTCTTTAAAAGCAGTTTATCATCGCCTTAATTTTAGTTTATAAAACATTGAATATCAAATACTT
>JAYTON010000694.1:0-1955 GCA_043747725.1 Saprospiraceae bacterium | reverse complement strand
CCTCGCACAACAGTTAGTAGCTCATTTCAATGCGCCTTTGGTGGAAGAATATGCGCGGGTATTTTTTGAAAAAAAAGGGACCCCTCAGTATGAACAAGAAGATTTAGTTCAAATAGCCAAAGGTCAATTGATTAATGAATTAAAAATAATGGAGCGTGAATTACCTATCACCCATCACCCATCACCCATATTAATTTGCGATACCGACTTATTAACTCTCAAAATATGGTCAGATGAAGTCTATGGAAATTGCAGTGAAGAATTGATGCAACTCATTGATGATCAATTGATTAATCACCAATTGCCAATCAATAATGACTATTTTTTATGTAGCCCTGAAGCCATCAAATGGGAAGACGACCCTTTGCGTGAAAACCCCCATGATAGAGAACGCCTGTTCAAAATTTACGAAAAAGAATTGCAGTTTTATAAAAAAAAATATCACATACTGAGGGGTAGCCTTGTAGAGCGATTAGAAGAAGCTATTGCTATGATTGAAAAAAAAATCTTTTTGTTAGGTAAAAAGGATGTATAAAATCTAAGAATTTCGATTTACATTTGCGGCATCTCTTGGGGTGCTTTCTTTTTAAACGATGAAGGCTGAGATTATACCCATCGAACGTAGGCGGATAATGCCGCCAACGGAGAGTCTTAATAGTTATGAGTTGTGAGTTTTTTAATTCATAACTCACAACTCATAACTTCCTTGTCTTTCTTCATGGGTATTTTTTATTAAAAAAATTGGAAACATCCCAGTTTTCAAACTATTTTTTAACTAAAAAATACTGTTTAAAATGACTATCAATTCTATTAAGTTCTGCCTTCTCGCAGCCATTTCCCTTTTGCTTTACCCCCTCAGTACAGCGGCTCAAAATGCGCCTAATGCTGCTCTTCGGGAAGATTCATCTTTACAAGCAATTGATTTACAACAAGTTACGATTACAGCAACAATGGCATCGGATAAAACACCGATGACTTTTACCAATCTTAAACGAGAGCAAATTCGTAAAAATGATTTTGGGCAAGACGTGCCCTATCTTCTGAAAAATACCCCCTCAGTCGTAGAGACTTCAGATGCTGGTGCAGGCGTGGGCTATACAGGCATTCGCATACGAGGGACGGACGCGACGCGCATCAACGTAACAGTGGATGGTGTGCCAATCAATGACCCCGAATCACAAGCCCTCTATTGGGTGGATATGCCCGATTTTTCAAGCTCAACTTCGATGATTCAAGTCCAACGCGGCGTAGGAACTTCTACGAATGGGGCAGCGGCTTTTGGAGCAACCATTAACTTGGTTTCTAATACTTTGCGCCCTGCAAAATATGTCAATTACACAGGCGGCTTCGGCTCATTTAATACACAAAAACACAGCATTTCGGCAGGTACAGGTTTGATGAAAAATAAACTGTCGGTGGATATGCGTTTGTCGTCCATCAAGTCCGATGGGTATGTGGATAGAGCGGCTTCTGATTTGCAATCGCTCTATTTATCAGGCTTATATTTAGGTAAAAACAGCAGTTTGAAGTTTAAATTTTTTACGGGTAAAGAAAAGACCTATCAATCATGGTATGGTATTCCTGTTTCATACGTAAATGATTCAAAATTAAGGACTTATAATCCAGCAGGAACGGATAAATCCCCTGAGCCTTACTCAAATCAAACTGATAATTACAAGCAAACGCACGCTCATTTGGCTTGGAATAAACAGCTTGCAGGGGCTTGGAGAATCAATGCTACAGCACATTTTACGCATGGCGAAGGCTATTACGAGGAGTACAAAGGTGCTCAAAAATTGAACAAATATTTTAGCGAATATCCCAAAATAAAGAAGGATTTAATCCGTCAATTGTGGTTGAAAAACGATTTTTATGGGAGTATTTTTTCTGCCAATTATAAAAAAAATGCCATAGATTTCACCCTCGGCGGTGGCTTGAATAGGTATGATGGCAAC
>JAYTON010000693.1:0-2028 GCA_043747725.1 Saprospiraceae bacterium | reverse complement strand
TGTGCAATACTTCATAGTCATAAGCATTTCTAAAATCGGCAGTATCAGCATAAAATTCGGCAATATCCCTGCACACAATGGCTTGTTGACGCGGGTTTTTCGCCAAAGTTGCAAATTCGAGGGCTTCAACAAGGCGGTTTTCAGCCCGTTTAGGTTTCCCCAAGGCATCGTATAATATGCCTTTCCAACGAGATACGATAGAGAGGTTTTCATAATCGTTCGATTTGCGTTTGTAAATTTGCTCTGCCCTGTTGTACATATCCAAGGCTTCATCATACCGTCCGCTCAAATAGTGGCAATATCCCAAATTTGCCATCGCATAGGCGCGAGCTGATTGGCTAATATCGTCGGAAATGCGCTTGACTTCATTGAAAAACTTTTCAGCATTATCGAAATCATCCATAGCCATATAGGCTTTTCCAACGTTTTGATAATGCCATGCTAAACGGCTGCGAATACCTGCTTTTTCGCACATATCCACCACCTTTAAATATGAATTGACACACCGTTGCATGTCATCCGTTTTTTCAAAGACCATCCCTAAACCTGCATGAATTAAAGTTTGAAAGTATAAGTCTTTGATTTTCAATTTTTTAGGGTCAATATTAGAAAATATTTTATCCGATTGAAAAAGTAATTCAGTCGCGCGGTCATAATCTGCAAAATGCCAAAGTAGATACCCTTCGCGACAAATCAGCCGAGCGTAAAGAATATCATCTGGGAAAGAAGCCAAATGGCGATGCGCTTTTTCCAGATAATCCATGGCTTTTTCCATTTCCCCTAAGTTCATCAAGGTGCCGGCATAGTCAATATATACTTCAGTTTGCTGCGTAACATTTCCTTCATTTTCAACAATATTGATTGCTTCGCTGAAATGAATATCAGATAATTTAAAATTATAAAACTGATTCTCAACAATCGCCGTATTGAGGTGAAAGTTGAGCATGAGCTCAGGATGCTGATATTTGATGAGAAGTTTATATTGGTCAGCGAGCAGTTTTTGAGCCTCACGGATATTGGTAAAAGTATAAAATTCAGCCAATTCATGTAGGGCGTGGAGTTTTTGCTCATTATCCCCGATATGATCGAGTTGATGCTCCAATTCTTTTATTTTGGAAATTTTTGTAGCGGCATTTGGCATATTGTCATGCTATTTTTCTTAAAGAAATAAGGTCATTACTGAGGGGGTAATATTATGTGAAAAAATTAGAATCAAAATTAATTAAAAAATTGATACGAATTAGATGGTAGAAATAGAATATTCATAATTTATTAAAAATAACAATCGGGAGACAAGGCAAAGCTCATCTCCCGATTATTTGTAATCAATCATTATTTTACTGTTCGTAAAAACACAGAAAGCAAAAGAATTATTGCGGTACAATACCACCGCAACCTGAATTCCATTTGTCTTTTTCTAAAGTCTTACCCCCTGTGACTTTGATTGAATCTTGTTGCGTGAGGGTCTGCAATTGTTTCTTTAAATCCTGCAGACTCTTAGGGCCGTTACCGCCTTTTTTGTCTTCCATAGCGTGATAATTTGTAAAAT
This sequence comes from Saprospiraceae bacterium, assembly GCA_043747725.1. GTDB lineage: Bacteria > Bacteroidota > Bacteroidia > Chitinophagales > Saprospiraceae > JAAFJT01. The sequence goes on along the minus strand of JAYTON010000693.1, from coordinate 479 downwards.
TCGATGAATGTAAGTTTGGTTCGTCTCTGAAAAAAGTAGTAAAGTTGCTCATGGGTAGAAATATGTTGTTGCTTTGGTGAATTAAAGTTATAACGAAATCTTCAAAACACCAAAAAATATGAGAAAATATTGTGGATTATTTAACATTGAATTTACATTTAATATTTAAGCTGCTGAAAATCAACCAGTAAAAGATATGTTAAAAATGAAATCTATTCTGTTTTAGCTGGAAAGAGATTTTCATTTTTATAGAAATGCATAGCTATTTGTAACGAATTGAAAATCAGTAGGTTGCAAATTTATAATATTTTTTTGCATGTCTTAAATTAATCAATATAAATTGTTTTTAAAGTGAAACATCTCTTCAATTTTCTCAAAATTCTTGAATCTCGACCTGCAAACGCTTCATTAATTCCATAAATGATGGGCGGCGGCGGCGCGACACTTCTATCTTGATACCATCATCCATCACGACTTGG
>JAYTON010000692.1:0-1899 GCA_043747725.1 Saprospiraceae bacterium | reverse complement strand
ACCCATTGGAAGTGAAGTGATATTAAAATCGCCATTTTCTAAAGTCAATGCGCCCCCTATCAAACTATCTTGTCCATTGGGCAATGTTTTTAAAACAGTCACCGACGCATAAGCCACAGGCTGTTTTGTGGAAGCGTCAACGATTTTACCATACAATCGTCCGATAGCAGACATTGAGGCATTATTGCCAACAGTTGGTTTTTGAGCAAAAAGAGAAAAAGTGAGTGATAAAAAGAAAAAGGCAATTAGATTTTTCATCGTCAATAAATTTAAAAATTACAGATAATACTTTTGTTTTTTAAAATGATGATACAAAAGTAGGGACAAGCCTGTAAGCAATTTTAAGAAGCCGACCACTCAGGCTATTGTGAAGATGAAAAGGCGAATTTTGGTGGTTTGTTTCCTTGATTTAATTTTTTTTGGTCTATACTAATACAAAAGAAACGGTTGCATACCCCTTCAGTATCCAACCGTTTTTTATATGAAAACGTCTCAATTTCAAGCAAAAATAGCTGTAATATCCATTTTAAACCCTTCAAGCACTTTGGATTCAATTTCCCCTTTTTCAATAGCAAAAGATGCAAGTGTATAACCATCAACGTCTAATGCATAGACTTCAATCGCTTGATTTTTAGGGTCAACTATCCAATATTCCGATACACCGAATTGACAATACAAATCTTTTTTAACTGTCCTATCATTGCGATAAGTGGAAGGTGATAAAATCTCGACTATCAAATCGGGCTGCCCCATAATACCATCTTGAGTGACAATAAAAAGTCTATCGGTTTTGATGAAAAGTATATCGGGCTGAGTGTTATTGTAATTATCAAAGAAAACATCAATTGGGGAGACATAGCATTTACCCAGTATTTTTTCCTTGATAAAATTATTCATTAGTGTTAATAAATTACCAACCGCTTTTTGATACGATGGAGAAGGGGTTTGCTTTTTTACAATATGTCCGTTTAAAAGTTCATAAAAATAACCTTCTTCGAGTTCCATCTCGAAGAGTTCTTAAACGGTTATTTTCCTTTCTTCTATCAATGTCATGGCTTCAATTTTTTAAATTTCAAATTGTAATTTCAATAGCACCTGAATTGAGTCTTGTTGATGCAAGTGTTTTGAGTATTTCTTTAGCAAACGGTTGCAAAGTCAAATAAGTAATTATCGGAAGCAGCAAGAACTAAAACTGGGATTGGATATTTTTTAAAATTCTGTTGATATTTTAGATTTTTATCTATCGTTATCAAAGTATCGAATCCATCTTTAAGCATAAGTGCCAATAATTGACCATTTTTTTTGCCCTGCCATCCTTTGTCAATAACATGATAAACTTCGTGTTCATTCAGGTCGCGTTTAAGTTTTCTCGGTATATTTTCATCAAGCAGCAGCTTCATATAGTTTTACTATTTTTTTTGATGTAAAACTATTACCAACCAATTCTAAAAGTGCATTGACTTGTTCACGCTTTACCGTAGGGAAATCTTCTAAAAAATCTTCTATCGAAATGCCTTTTTCCAAATGCCAAAACAGACTTTGAATAGGCACTCGTGTATTTTTGAAAACGGGTGTTCCGCTTACAATTTCAGAATCAATTGTTATAATTTCATTTAATGTCATTGTTCTATTTTTTACAAAATTAATGTTTTTATCTGTGAAATGAAAGAATTATAAACTGTAATAAAAAAAGAAACGGTTGCATACCCCCTCAGTATCCAACCGTTTTTTATAGTAAAACAAGCTATTTTATAGCAATTTTTCTAATAAATCATCATTGCCAGTCATGAACGGTTGATTATTAACCCGTTTGCCTGAGGCTTTATACAGGGCATTGGCAACTGCCCCGCCGAGAGGTGGTAACGCGGGTTCACCAAGACCTGTCGGGTCAATGCCGTT
>JAYTON010000691.1:0-3674 GCA_043747725.1 Saprospiraceae bacterium | reverse complement strand
CCCTCAGTACAACCCGTTGATACCACAGCCGCAGGTGATACTTTTAGTGGCGCGATAGCCGTAGCGATAGCTGAGAATATGGATTGGGAACAAGCTATTCGGTTTGCTTGTCAAGCGGCATCTATTTCAGTTACCCGATTGGGCGCACAAGCATCAGTACCTTATAGAAATGAAATTGTTAATATTAGCCAACCTATTTCAGGTAAGCACAACAAGATAAGCACACACCAATAACTAACAATTAATAACCAACAATAATAAAAAGAATGTATATAGTAGAAAATTACAATTTAGCCATTATCCTCTGCATCATCACTATGTTCTGTTGGGGTTCATGGGCAAATACCACCAAACTCACTTCAAAAGATTGGCGTTTTGAGCTTTTTTACTGGGATTATGGGGTAGGCATACTCTTGACAACCTTACTTTTAGCTTTTACGCTTGGCAGTACGGGCAATGAAGGCAGAGCTTTTTTAGCAGATATTAATCAAGCGGAGAATGCTAATTTGTATTCAGCCTTAGCGGGGGGTGTTATTTTTAATTTAGCCAATATACTTTTAGTAGCGGCTATTGCTATTGCAGGCATGTCCGTTGCTTTTCCTATAGGTATCGGTATCGCATTGGTTTTAGGAGTATTGGTGAATTATATGAGTAATCCACAAGGCAATCCATTGTTAATTTTTGGTGGTGTGGCTTTGATTGCCATAGCCATTGTACTGAATGCAAAAGCGTATCAAAAATTACAAACCAATTCTACGGAAAAGGTTTCGCAAAAAGGCTTGACTTTATCGGTAGTCAGTGGTTGTTTGATGGGTTTATTCTACAAGTATGTGGCGGCTTCAATGGCGGCTGATTTTAATACGCCTGAAATAGGCAAACTCACGCCGTACACCGCTTTAGTATTTTTTGCAATAGGCATAGTGTTGAGCAGCTTTGTTTTCAATACTTTACAAATGAAACGCCCGTTTCTCGGTACGCCCGTTTCTTTTGCCGATTATTTTAAAGGCACCACAAAAGACCATTTAATTGGTATTTTAGGCGGAGCCATTTGGTGCGTCGGCATGTCATTGAGCATTATGGCATCAGGCAAAGCGGGTCCTGCGGTGTCTTATGGATTAGGGCAAGGTGCAACAGTTGTAGCGGCTTTATGGGGTATTTATATTTGGAAAGAATTTGATAATGCGCCCAAAGGAACAAAGCCTATTCTAAATGTTATGCTGTTGCTATATATCATAGGATTAGCGATGATAATTCTCTCCAAATAAAATAGCACCCCCTCAGTATTTTTAGATAATTTCACTTAAAATAAGTCTATAAAATCTTTCGCAATGAAAAAAATATTTTTTTTCCTATTATTCTCATTCACTCTTTGGAGTCAAAAAGATAATACCGTTTTTAAAATTAATAAAGATGTATTGAAAGATAAAATCATGGGCGGTTGGGCAGGTCAAACCATCGGCGTCACTTTTGGGGGTCCTGTTGAGTTCAAATTCAATGGTACTATTATTCAAGAATACCAGCCCATACCTTGGTATGACGGCTATATGGCTAAAACGATGAAAAATAATGGCGGTCTTTATGATGATCTTTATTTAGACTTAACTTGGGTGGAAGTGATAGAGCGGTGTGGCATCAATGCTCCCGCAGACTCATTTGCGATAGCGTTTGCGCGCGCAGGTTTCAAGCTGTGGCATGCCAATCAAGCAGCGCGGTACAACATTTTACATAATATTCATGCCCCTCAGTCCGGGCATTGGCTCAATAATCCCCATGCCGACTGCATTGATTATCAAATAGAAAGCGATTATGCTGGTTTAATGTCTCCGGCTATGCCCAATACAGCCTCTGAAATCAGTGACCGAGTTGGACATATTATGAACTATGGCGATGGTTGGTATGGTGGCGTTTACATTGGTGCGCTTTATTCGCTGGCGTTTACCACAGATAATATTCCTTACATTGTGACGGAGGCTCTCAAGACCATTCCAAAGGAAAGCAAATACTACAAAGTCATTGCCGATGTGATTGCTTGGCATAAAAAATATCCGACTGCTTGGCAAAAAACATGGTTTGAAATTCAAAATAAATGGTCGGAAGACATTGGTTGTCCTGATGGGGTGTATGCGCCTTTTAATATTGATGCCACTATTAATTCTGCTTATGTAGTCGTTGGTTTGCTGTATGGCGAAGGCGATTTTACTAAAACAATGGAAATCACAACGCGCTGCGGTCAAGATGCGGATTGCAATCCTTCGTCAGCAGGCGGCATATTGGGGACAATTTTAGGCTATAAAAAAATACCCGATTATTGGAAAATGGGCTTAAAAGAAGCGGAATCCATTGATTTTGCTTATACCCAAATATCGCTCAATAAAGTCTATGAATTAGGCTACAAACACGCTTTGAAAAACATTGAAGCCAATGGCGGACAAGTAGTAGGCGATATAATTACTGTTAAAAAGCAACAACCGAAAGCCGTAAAGTTGGAGCAAAGTTTTACAGGTACTTTTCCGATTGAAAGTCGCTACATCGGTAAAATTATTGAGAACGAATTTGATTTTGATTTTGTTGGGACAGGTTTTGTCGTCAAAGGATATATTGCGGATTGGGAGAAAAATAAAGACACTTATAATGTCAAAGCTGAATTATACATTGACAATAAATTAGTAGAAACAGCCGATTTGCCAAGCAATTTTACTACTCGAAAGCTTGAAATGTTTTGGAAATATCAATTGCCAAAGCAAAAGCATCAAGTTAAAATTAAAATATTGAATTATAATTCTAAATTTGAGATGCGTATTTCAGATATTTTAGTCTATTCCGATTCACCAGCAAAAATTGAGAATGTCTATCGGTTTGGTCAAATGCCTAAAAAGAAGAATTAGAAAAATTGTCTATACCCCCTCAGTATTTTTTCTAAAAAAGGATTAAAATGAATAATAAATCATTTTTTAATCGTCGAGAATTCCTGAAAACTACTTCGAGTTTAGTCGGATTGGCTTTTGCCACGCCTTATTTTGATTTTTTGAAGAAAAAACCGCTTTTATCTTTCTCAACGCTGGGCTGCCCTAAATGGTCTTTTGAAACTATATTGAAATATGCCATTGAAAATCATTACGATGGCATCGAAATCAGAGGGATTCAAGATGAATTGGATTTACCCAAATGCAAGGAATTTAATACGCCCGACCGAATCAAGGCTTCTCGAAAAATGGTAGAAGATAAAGGCTTGAAAATCATCGATTTAGGTTCGTCGGCAAAAATGCATCTTGCTGATGCCATCCAACGGAAAACCAATTTGGATGAAGCCAAAAGATTTATTGATTTAGCACAGCAACTCAACTGTCCTTACATTCGAGTATTCCCGGATGATTTACCTCAAAATCAAGATAGAAATGAAACGATTGAATTGATTATCAAAGGATTGCTTGAATTGGGCAATCATGCAAAAGGCAGTGGCGTAAGTGTTTTACTCGAATCCCACGGCAAAGTCGTCAGCAAAGACATTTTGCATGAAATCATGAAAGCCGCTGACCATCCGCACGTCGGTTTGGTTTGGGATATACTAAATATGTGGTCTGTTACCAAAGAATCGCCGACAGAAGTACATCAAACACTCAAAAAATACATTCGCCACACCCATATCAAAGATGCCATATGGAAAAACGGAAAAG
>JAYTON010000690.1:0-4117 GCA_043747725.1 Saprospiraceae bacterium | reverse complement strand
TATGGTAAATATAAATTAGCAGGAGAAAACGGTGCTGATTTTCCTTCAATATCGTCTGCTGATGGAGAAGCAACAATTGTGCTACCAGCCAATTTGCTTTCACAAGGTATCAACAAAACAATTTTTGCAACCAGCAACGACGAATTGCGCCCTGCTATGACAGGTGTTTATTTTCAAATTGATGAAAACAAACTCACGTTTGTAGCAACCGATGCACATAAATTGGTTCGCTATTCTTTCACAGATGTAAAAAGTGATACGGCTACTACTTTTATAGTGCCTAAAAAAGCATTGAATTTATTGAAAAATGCGCTGCCGCAAAACGATGAAGTCAAAATTGCTTACAATAAAGCCAATGCTTTTTTCAGTTTTGGCAATGTCAATATGGTTTGCCGTTTGATTGATGCGCGTTATCCTGATTATAATGCTGTTATTCCGATTGATAATCCGAATAGATTTGTCGTAAATCGGAATGATTTCCAAAATTCGATGAAGCGGATTGCTATTTATGCTAACAAAACAACCAATCAGGTTATTTTGAATATTACGGATAAAAGCCTCACAATTTCAGCCCAAGACCTTGATTTTTCAAATGAAGCCACAGAGCAATTGACTTGCAACTTCGATGGAGAACCTTTGACAATCGGTTTCAATGCTAAATTCCTTGTAGAAATGCTCGGCGTTATGGAAGGCGATGAAATTCGGATGGAACTCTCTACACCTACCCGCGCAGGTATTTTGAAACCAATGGAAGAAGTAGATGGTCAAGATATTTTGATGCTCGTAATGCCTGTTATGTTGTCTAATTGATAAGTAGTGCGGAACTCCAGTTCCGCCACCATAATTGATATAAAAATCGGCTTGTTGGTACGCTAACAAGCCGATTCTATTTTAAACGATGACCCCTCAGTATTTCAAGCTTTTTGAAGTGATTTCTTTCAAAATAATAGCATTTAGTTAGACCTTAATCAAAGGTTAATACTTTTTTGAGTGCATACAAGTAATTGATTTTCAATGAGATACAGCACAATACCTCTCAGTATTTATCATAAAAAACGACAATCAGCATATGTGATTGTCGTTTTTTATGATAAATACTGAGGGGGTGACTAATCATCATTTCGCTGATAAAAAAGAGCTCTTTTATATAAAAAATTCCCTTCCTCATCCTCCTCTTGTTTCATAGGTGCTACCGCTTCCAGCCATACAGATAGTCGTTTTTTATTTTCATCCCAAAACCAATTTTGAACAAGGCGTAGTTTCCTAATTTTAGTAATATCCAATTCCTTTTTCTCTACGCTATTTATTACTTCCCCATTTTTCATCTCAGTTAATGTATCAACCCATGAAATTATTTTCGCCCTATCATACAAAGTCAATTTTCTTTTATCTGAAAAGTCATCACCCAAATAAAAAGACATTTTAGGTTTGTTCTTTAAAGCGGCTATAAAATCTATCATTGGATTTACGGATGCTCCCTTAAATACTTTTACACTATCTAAGTCAATACTATTTCCTTTAGTTGTTATCCGTTTAGCCCATACAATATCATTTGAAGATAATTTTGGCTTTTCATTAATAACATTAAACCAAAAAATGGGCTTTTTACCAACTATATCCCTTTTTTCATCATAATCATTTACCAAAGCGGCTACTGAAATAGCAACAATATCCCACTTTGACTTTCTTTCATCATAGAACATAAAATGTTTCAATCTATATTCTGATATTGAACTTGAGAGAATTTTATTACGAACAGTATGGTATTGGTTAGAAAATGAAGTAGCCCAACAATTTGTTGCAGTATCAATTGAGATTAAAATTGAGCTGTCTAACTGTTTCTGACATTCACTATCGGCATAAATTTTTAATCTATTTGAAAATATCTCTTTAAACAATATTTCAGTGAAAAATGCACTCTCATAATCTGATAAATCATTGTTTTTTCCTATCAATTTAAGTGTATAGATGAGGTTATTTTCAGTTTTATCAGCTAAAGTATAATTATCTACCACAAAATCAGTCTCCACTTCCGCAGCCCAAATAATATCAGGATTGTTCAGAATGGCTTTTTTCTGTGAGAAAATAGGGGTTAGACTGAATATGAGGATTATAGTTTGTAATGCTTTCATTATCAATGTTTTAAGTAAAATTAAAATATGGGATAAATAATAATAACGAGCACTTTGCCCTTTTTGATATTCGATATAGCCCATAAAATAAGGGGTATCTTTTTCAAGACACCCCTCAGTATTCGATTATTTTAAAGCAAAATTTATGCTTTTACAAGTCCTCTTGCTTTTTCAATAACGTCTTTAGCAATGCCCGCAGGAGCTTCTTGATAATGTGAAAACTCCATCGTAGAAGATGCACGACCCGAAGTGATAGTCCGCAAATGCGTCACGTAACCAAACATTTGAGACAAAGGCACTTCTGCTTGGATAGCGATAGCACCGCCCAAACGACCTTCTTGTCCTTTCGGCAAACCACGACGACGGTTTAAGTCACCGATAACACCACCGACATATTCCTCAGGCGTAATCACCTCCAATTTCATGATAGGCTCTTGGATGATTGGCTTACACTTAGGAGCAGCTTCTCTGAAACCCTCTTTAGCACATAATTCGAAGGCAATTGGCTTCGAGTCAACCGCGTGCATACCACCGTCTGTGACTCTCACTTTCATTGCTTCAATATTATAACCGGCTAAGATACCGTTGCTCATCATCGCTGTGAAACCGTCAGTGATTGGCTTGATATAGTTTTTATCAATAGCACCACCCACGATTGCCCACTCGAATTGTAGCTTCTTCTTGCCTGATTTGAAATCTTCTGTTTCCAAAAATTCAGGGTCAGCAGGGCCGAGTGTGAATTCCATATCGGCATATAAACCCGAACCACCTGATTGCTTTTTCAACTTCTCGCGATGTGTGAAAGATTGTGTCAAAGCCTCTTTGTAGTTGACCATCGGCTCGCCTTGGTTACATTCTACACCATATTCACGACGCATACGATCCACCAAAATTTCTAAGTGAAGCTCACCCATACCGCTGATAATGGTTTGGTTGGTGTTTTCATCATATTTAACCTTGAAAGTCGGATCCTCGTCAGACAATTTATTAAGAGCCATACCCATTTTATCCATATCCTTTTGAGTCTTAGGCTCAACCGCAAGCGAAATAACCGGCTCAGGGAATACCATAGATTCAAGGATAATTGGTGCATCCAATGCACAGAATGTATCGCCCGTCCGAATATCCGAGATACCCACGACTGCTGCAATATCACCCGCTTCAACTGAATCAATCGGGTTTTGTTTATTAGCGTGCATTTGGAAAATACGTGAAACACGCTCTTTCTTACCTGTGCGAGTATTGAGAACATAAGAACCTGCATCCAAACGACCTGAATAAACGCGCATAAATATTAAACGACCTACAAATTTGTCAGCCACAATTTTAAATGCTAAAGCTGAGAACGGTTCAGTTACTGAAGGCTGGCGTGTTTCTTCTGCTTCTGTATTCGGGTTAGTGCCTCTGATAGCATCAACGTCCAATGGAGATGGCAAATAAGCACAAACAGCATCCAAGCAAGCCTGAACGCCTTTGTTTTTGAAAGCAGAACCACACATAACAGGTGTCATTTTCATATCAATAACAGCTGCACGAATAGCCGCTTGCAATTCTTCAACCGTAATCGTATCAGGATCATCGAAGAATTTTTCCATCAAGTTATCATCATAACCCGCTACTTCTTCTATCAATTGAGCGCGTGTTTCGGCAACAAGCTCTACCAAATCTTCTGGAATTGGAATTTCCTTAAAAGTCATCCCTTGGTCATGCTCATTCCAAACAATCGCTTTATTCATAACAAGGTCAACCACGCCCATAAATTTCTCCTCGTTACCAATCGGCACTTGAAGAGGAATAGCGTTAGCACCTAATTTCGCTTTCATATCTTTCACGCAAGCGAAAAAGTCAGAACCCGCTCTATCCATTTTATTGATAAAAGCAATACGGGGTACACGGTAGCCATCAGCCAAACGCCAGTTGGTTTCAGATTGAGGCTCAACACCATCTACTGCTGAAAACAAGAAAACTAAACCATCCAAAACGCG
>JAYTON010000689.1:0-2475 GCA_043747725.1 Saprospiraceae bacterium | reverse complement strand
TGGTACCAGCAAGATCGAAAACATTTTCGATAACATTTGCTGATAAAATGTTAGTAAACATGGTGGCAGCCAGTGCCAAAGCATAAAACAATTTAGTTTTCATAATTTTAAAATTGAACTTGGTTAAACAATCGGGTGTATAAAATATTTTTTCATTTCAATTGACAATATAATAGACAACCTTCTTTTTCAAAAGGTGACACCTTATGGTTTTTACTTCGACATACAAAAGCGGAAAACCGACTAATCAAGCTATTTATTTCGATGAAAGATTTTGATATTTATTTAAATGTTTGAAAATGATTTCAGCATAATCCAATCAAAAATATTATAGTAAATTTGTCTTCTTTAATAATTAAATAAAAGTCAACCAAATAAAGAAAATGAACGAAGCAATCAGACAATTAGAACCCACCGCCCTTTGGAATCATTTTGCAGATTTGAACGCTGTACCTCGACCTTCAAAAAAAGAGGAACGGGTGAGAGCATTTATTCAATCTTTTGGAGAAAGCCTAAAACTGCCAACCGTGACAGATGAGGTCGGCAATGTGATTATCAAAAAGCCCGCTACTGAGGGGATGGAGCATAAAGCAACGGTGGTGCTACAAAGTCATTTAGATATGGTGCATCAAAAAAATGCGGATACGGCTTTTGATTTTGATAAACAAGGCATCGATATGTATGTCGATGGAGATTGGGTCAAAGCTAAAGGCACGACTTTAGGTGCTGATAATGGCATCGGCGTAGCCTCTATCATGACGCTGCTGGCTTCAACTGATATACCCCACCCTCCCCTCGAAGCCCTATTTACCATTGATGAAGAAACGGGTATGACGGGTGCTCTGGCATTTCAAGGCGGTATGCTGGATGGGCAATTTATGCTCAATTTGGATACCGAAGAAGATAATGAACTCACAATCGGTTGTGCAGGCGGCATTGATGTGACGGCATCTGGCACTTATGCACCCATTGCTCCTATTAATACAACCGCTTTTCGCATCACCATAAAAGGTTTGACGGGCGGTCACTCTGGCGTGGACATTCACAAAGGACGCGGTAATGCCAATAAATTGATAAATCGTTGCTTAATAATGCTTGAAAAAGAGTATAAAATTGAAATTGCAGCGATTGAAGGCGGTAGTTTGCGCAATGCTATTCCGCGAGAATCGGTAGCGGATATTGTAGTAGCAACGAATAAAATTGATTCCATTCATAAAGAAATCATGCAATTTCAAAGCATTTTACAAGCAGAATATGCTACAACCGACCCCAATATCAACATCTCAATAGCGGCTATTGAATCGCCTACTCAAGTGTTACCCTATGATTTTCAATATAAATTATTGCGTACTATTTATGCTTGTCCGAATGGTATTTATAGGATGAGTCCTGATATCGCAGGCTTGGTTCAAAGCTCTAATAATGTCTCGCGCATAGTCGTGAAAGACGGGGCATATTCCATTCAGTGCCTAACGCGCAGTTCCGTGGATTCTGAGAAAACGGACTTAAAAATGGCTATTACATCAGTGTTAGAATTATTAGGTGCAGATGTGGCTTACAGCGGTGAATATCCAGGTTGGACACCTAAGCCCTCCTCTGCCATCGTGAAACTCATGAGCGATTTGTACAAAGAGCTTTACCATGAAAAACCCATTGTGAGTGCTTGTCATGCGGGCTTAGAATGTGGTATTTTAGGGACTCATTATCCCAATATGCAAATGATTTCTTTTGGACCTAATATACATGGTGCACATTCGCCCGATGAAAAAGTGCAAATCAGTTCTGTGAAAAAATACTGGGGCTTTTTGTTAGAGACATTGGTGCGGATACCGAATAAATAATAATTTAATAAATAGTAAAATAAATTTGGAACATACCAATGAGTATGTTTATATTTGCACCATGGTTGACACAAGAGAGAAAATATTAGGGGCGATGTTTAAAGATATCCATAAAAATGGCTTTCAAGGTTTACGAGCTGATAAGGTTATTAAAGAAATGGATGTTACGAAAGGCGCACTTTATCATTATTTTCCCAGTAAAGAAGCGATTGGATTAGCTATTATTGATGAAATTATTGAACCCAATTACTTGAAATTTTATGATGACTTAGATATTTTTGAAGGAAACCCGATTGATATGCTTCAGTTTCATTTGAAAGATTTGAGCCGCTATGCTACCGATGATGATATTTCTTTAGGTTGTCCATTAAACAATTTGATGCAAGAAATGTCGCCTATCAATGAAGATTTTAGAAGCAAACTTAAGCAAGTTGTAGAAAAAATGACAATTTCCATTACAAATGCTCTTGAAAATGGGAAAGTAAAAAATTTTGTAAAAAAAGATATTGACGCACAAGCCGTCGCTGAGTTCTATTTTTCAGGTATTGAAGGATCATACAGCATTGCCAAAGTACACCGCAATGCTAAAATGTTCAAATCCAATATGAAACAATTGAGTTTATATCTCGATATA
>JAYTON010000688.1:0-1653 GCA_043747725.1 Saprospiraceae bacterium | reverse complement strand
GGTGATTTTTTGAATTATGTGGACAGTGAACGACAATTCACTGAGCAAAATTATGAAACCAACCTATCCGATTCAAATGGTCGCGCCTTATGGGCATTGGGTTATTTGATTTCAAAAAGTGATTTATTGCCTGCTTCACTCATCGCAACGGCTAAAAGCGTTGTGCAAAAAGCACTTCCGCAAGCAGAAACCATGCATTCTACCCGCGCTATGGCTTTTACGCTCAAGGGTTTGTATTATGCCAACCTTGAAAGCAAATCACCTGATTATACTGCACTTATAAAAATATTTGCAGAGAGGTTGGTTCAGATGTACCGTCATGAAGCAGAGCACAATTGGCAATGGTTTGAAAGCTATTTGACCTACGGCAACAGCATTTTACCCGAAGCGATGTTGTGCGCTTATTTGGAAACTGGTAACACCGTTTATAAAAAAATTGCTAAAGATTCCTTTGATTTTCTTTTATCACTGACATTTAATGAAGGCGGTATTAAAGTCATATCCAACAAAAGTTGGTTGCATAAAGGTCAAAGACCTGCGCCACATGGCGAACAGCCGATTGACGTGGCTTATACTATTTTGGCATTAGACAAATTTTACAATGCATTTAAAGAGGCTGATTATTCATATAAAATGATAACGGCTTTCAATTGGTTTTTGGGTAAAAACCATTTAAATCAAATCATTTACAACCCCTGCACAGGCGGCTGTTACGATGGTTTGGAAGATACGCATGTGAATCTTAACCAAGGATCTGAATCTACATTGAGCTATTTGATGGCGCGATTAACGATTGAAAACCATAAAAATGGATAGCCCTACTAAGTCTGTAGCCATCATCGTGGCGCATCCCGATGATGAAACCTTGTGGGCAGGCGGCACTATACTCAATAATCCTACATGGCAGTGCTTTATCGTCTGCCTGTGTCGGAAAAGCGATACCGAACGAGCGCATAAATTTTTTGAAGCATTAAAAATACTGAAAGCAGAAGGCATTATGGGTGACCTTGACGACGGACCTGAACAGACGCCGTTGGAGGATGAAGAGATTGAGCAGGCTATCCTGCGTTTATTGCCTTCAAAACATTACGACCTCATCATCACCCATAATCCTAACGGAGAATATACCCGACACTATCGGCATGAAGAAGTGAGCCAAGCAGTTATGAGACTTTGGGATGAGGGTAAAATATCAACAACTGAACTTTGGCTATTTGCTTATGAAGATGGCAACAAAGCATATTATCCACAACCTTTAGAAAACGCAACACTTTACAACATACTATCGAAGCAAATATGGCAGATAAAATACGCTATTATGACCGAAACGTATGGGTTTGATGAAAATAGTTGGGAAGCAGTCACGACACCTTTGGCAGAAGCATTCTGGAAATTTACCAATCAATACGATGTTAAAAAATGGTTTTATTATGAAATTGATAAAAAACAACAGCCATGAAAATTTTAAATGTCTTAATGGTTATTTTATGTTTGGTTAGATTGTCTTTGAATAAATCACCAAATCACTCATCAAAAATTACTAAATCACATCTCGATAAGACACTTATCAAAGAACAAATAGCAAGGAGTAGCGACACTACCTTGCTATCTGTGCAAGATGAACATCTATATTTCAATAAGCCTGTGAATTTT
>JAYTON010000687.1:0-4663 GCA_043747725.1 Saprospiraceae bacterium | reverse complement strand
TCCACCTATTAAATGATTTAATATTTATTTAATTTATATTAATAAAAATATTAAAAACTCTGTTTAAATGGTAGGTAATAGTTGTGACTTGTGAATTATAAGTTGAAAAAAACTCATCATTTTCATCATTTCTTCTTTAAAGCTGCCGTCTTACACGCCTTCGCTCTATCCGAATTCGGATTAGAAGCCAAAGCCAAATCAAGCCATTCGATGCCGTCTTTCGGTGCATTGTAATCAACCAATAAACAGCCGATAATCATTTGGCTGGAAGATAAATCGGGTTCAACTATCTTGAAATCGGTTAACTCTCTTAATCGAGGCGATACTCTTTTAACAAAATATTGATTCAAATCTTTCATCGCCGCATCCTTTTGACCCAATATCTGCTTGGAAATACCTCTATGCAAATATGCCTCAGCGTTTTCATTATTCTTCTTTAAAATGGTATCAAAATCTACAATCGCTTCAAGGTGTTTTCCTAAATGTTGATAGCATTCACCTCTATTAAAATGAGATGTAAACTCTTTGGGATGCAGCTTTTGAACTTGATTTAAATCCGCAATGGCTTCTGCAAATCTATTGCTGAATTGTTTAGCCGCTGCCCGAAGGTCGAGTGCTTGTAAGTGTTGAGGGTCGGCTTTCAAGGCTTTATCAAAATCCAAAATCGCTTTGGTGTAATCGCCGTTGCCATATTGAATATTGCCGTGTAGATAAAAAGCTTCTGCAAAATCGGGCTTCAAAAGTGTGGCTTTATCAATATCTTTTAGTGCAGCATCATTATCATCGAGTTTCATTTTTATGTAAGCACGTTCCAAATAGGCATCGGGGTTTTTATCATTCAATCGGATAGCGCGGTTGTAGTCTTCAAGTGCCTCTTTGTAGCGACCAAGATTGCGACAAGCATAACCGCGCTGAATAAAAGCAAGTGGGTTTTTAGGTCGCAATAGAATATAAGCGTCTAAATCCTTAATGGCTTCCTCATAATTGACTCGGATTTCATCGACGTTTTCAATCTCTATCTTGCGTTTACCGCGTTCTAAATAAGCATCCGCATAATCCTCTTTTATTTCAATGGCTTGATTGAGCAATTCAATGGCTTTATACACATCTTTTTCTGTAACCGCTTGGTCATACAGTTTTTTCTCATCCGACGCGGCATCGACTGAGCCCTCCTTAGTGGTGACCGATTCAGATTGTTCCTGCGCTTGTTTCCATCCAACTGCTAAGGCTTCCAATCGTGCCCGCTTAGGTGGATGCGTTTGGGATTCATTGTCAAGGGAAAAAGTATTGACGCCTGCTTGCGCTTCTTCTAAAGTAGCCCCCAATCGAAACATGATACCGCCTGCAAATCTATCCGCTTCGAGCTCAAAACGCTTTCGTACTGAGGGGGTCTTCTCTTCCAAATCGTGGTTGCTCAAATGATGCCCGATTTCATGTGCCAATACACAATAAGCAGCCCATTGAGTTTTGGCTTCTTTTTTAAAATTTTCTAAAAAAGTAGTGCTGTATAAAATATAGCGTTGCTTACCCTCCGCAGTAGCCACCGCATTTTTAACATCGGCTGCTTTGATGATGAAGTTTTGCGGCAACACATTGAGTTTCATTATGCGCTCCACTATTTGATTGGCTTCTGTAGATGCATCGTAAATGTTGACATCGCCTTGTGTATCATCGGCTGTGAAATTGCACCCATGTTTGATTTTCATGGGTGTTTGGCATTGTAAAGGTTGTATTATTGTCAATAACAGGATTAATGTCACGGCGAGCGGAACGTGGCAGGAGGGGGTGATAATAGTTCTTTTCATAGTGGTTGCTTTTATTTTTGACTAATACTTTACCGCGTTAAAACAATATAATCCTTAATCAATGTTTTAAAAAACTCAATTTTATCGTTGGTATATTTCAAATTTAATGGAATTTCTAATACCTTTTTAAGGTGTTCATAAAGTGTATGAATGACGTCAGCGTGTGAACCATTGTGGTATTTTTGAAAACGCATAATAACGTTTTTAATTAACAGCATATCTTCTTCCGAGAGCTGTCGAACCTGCGGATACTGAGGGGTGTAGTTGTCTAAGGTATTGATATTCATAATGTCGTGCAGACTAAAACGCTTGTCATTGCCTGTTTTGATAACGGTGGTGCCTGCTGCCATATCGCCCAAACGTTGGCGTTTATCGGTGGTGCTAATGAGTAAAGCACCTAAGACACCGAAAGAGAAAAAATAATCGGGAAGGAGCAGAACAGCGCGCAACAATAAGTCGCTGAGGCTAATCGGTTTCCCGTCTATTCTGACAACTTTTGTTTTTTGAGACCGTTTACCGATTGTCTGACCGTTTAGAAAAGCCTCGCATGTCATGCTGTAAAGCATCAGAAACCAAATCGGAAATAAACCCATAACAATTTCTACAAACCGAGAGCCGCCGAATATAGCTGAGAAAGTCACGATTCGTAAAGCAATCCACAAGAAGACCATAATGATAGTGTCTATCAACATTCCGAAGAACCGCTCGCGCAGTCCGGCTAATTCATATTCGATGGTGACGTTTTGAGTGGTTGATAAATCTATTGTCGGCATGTTTTAAATTTTCGGTAAAAATATTTTAAATAAATTTAACTTTGGAACAAAATATAAATAAAATTCTGAATGAAAGAAACGCATTTTATCCGTCAAAACAAAGATAAATGGATTGAATTTGAAAGGGTACTCAAAGACCCTGTTAAAGACCCCGACAAAATCCACGATGTTTTTATTCAAATCACCGACGACCTTTCTCATGCGCGGACTTTCTATCCTTCGCGCTCTGTGAGGGCGTATCTGAATGGCGTGGCGCAATTGATTTTTTCGGATATATACAAGCAAAAGAAGTCCCCCCTCAGTAAATTGCGTTATTTTTTCACAGATGAATTGCCACAAGTGGTGTATCAATCGCGGTGGTCTTTCTTTTGGGCATTGGTTTTTTTTGTTTTATCGTTTGCCATCGGCTATTTTTCAAGCATGAAAGACCCTGACTTTATCCGAACGATACTCGGCGATTCGTATGTGAGTATGACGGCTGAAAATATCAAATCAGGCGACCCGATGAAGGTATATAAAGAGTCAGGTCGGTTTGATATGACGTTCGGTATTATGGTCAATAATATGTGGGTGACCTTGATGTATTTCATATTAGGCATTTTTGCGGGCATTGGTTCGGTGGTGATGATGATGTACAATGGCATTATGCTCGGCACGTTTTTGCAATATTTTTCTCAAAATAACCTACTCGGCGAAGCCAATTTAACCGTTTGGATGCACGGAACACTTGAAATATCAGCGATTGTCATCGGCACGGCTGCGGGTATTACGATGGGGCGCGGCTTATTGTTTCCGGGCACATATTCTCGACTGCAATCTTTTCAAATGTCAGCCCGAAGAGCCATTAAGATTATGATAGGGGTGATGGTGATGCTTTTTTTTGCAGCCCTAATTGAAGGCAATTTAACGCGCCATACGGAGTTAGGCGATACTTTTAGAGGGGTTTTTATTGCATTAAATGTCGCCATATTACTCTTTTACTTTGGTTGGTATCCTTTTTATAAAGCCAAGAAAGGATTCAAAACACCCATCAAAGAAGCGCAACTGCCGGCTGACAATTTTTACAAAGTCAATTTTTTTAAAATCAAAAGCTCGGGCGAAATTTTCAATGATACCTTTCTCTTTTTTAAAAGATATTTGAAAAACTATCTGTGGACATCTTCTATTTTGGCAGTTTTATTTTGTTTAATATTATTTGGTGCTACATCAGATTCACCTGATGATATTTTCAAGTTAGAAACCAGCATTTTTACTCAAACGGAAGTGATTATTCAATTTTTTATGAATGAAAAGGTTTGGTATATACCTTATTTGAATGGATTTATATATGCTGTGCTGGCTTTTTCAATTTTTAAGCTCATGCTTTCCAATGAACAAAAAGCATATAATATTGATGACGTCAATCTCAAAACGAATAAGCAAGAGCTTGTAGCATTTGTGAAAATATGGGTAGTTTCTACCTTGATGATGCTTTTGGTAGCTGTGGCGGGTGCATGGTTGTTTATGTTTTTCTTTGTGATGATGCCTTTCATGGCACTTTGGCAATATTTGATGTATCGTGATGGATTGAATATTACTGGCGGTATTAAGCATACTTGGTGGTTGATGGGCAGCGGTGTGTCTTTAAGTTATAGCACTCATTATATTATGCTCGTTTTGATTTATTTGTTTTTTGCCGTTCTCAACTCAGCTTTGATTTATCTATATTTGATGTTTATTGGGTGGAATATGTCGTTTATTTCACAAGCCAAATTTGATGAATGGATTGTTATTTTGATGACTTTTGCAGCGGCTTTCACCATTTTTATTAATTTTATGTTGTTCTATACAGCCTATTGCTTTCTCTATTATTCGCTTCTTGAAATCAACGAAGCCAACAGTCTTTTAGATAAAATCAAACAAATCGGGCTGGGGAAAAAGATACAGGGTTTGGCAAGAGAATGAAATAGTTAACAGTTGAAAGTTATGAATTTTCAATTTTCACTATAAATATGCCTGACAATTCTTTCAATAATAAAGTTGACCAAGACCTTTGGCATCCGCTCAAAGCCTTCACTGCAGCGCGTATTGCTTTAGGTAGGACAG
>JAYTON010000686.1:0-1828 GCA_043747725.1 Saprospiraceae bacterium | reverse complement strand
CCTATTAAAAAAATTAAACAGATAATTGAAGAAATACAAAATGAAATAGAGCAGTAGAGCTGTAAGGTATTCTGAAATACGCATACCATATCCCTCAGTGTATACACATAAAAACGGCTAAAAAGGGTCAAAATGACGCCTTTTTAGCCGTTTTTTTATTGAAAAATAATAAATAACGGTGATTTAAAATCTAATACCCCTCAGTAAAAAGCAGTGAAAAAAGGCATTTTTCTAAGGAAAAATATTAATTTTATCCCCAAACCAACGAATATGAAATTACCGATAGCTTTTGTTTTTATTTTAATTTCTCTCCATATCAAGGCTCAAAAGATGGAAGACTTTGGGCAGTTGAAACCCCTTTTAGCGAGTTTTAAGGGGACTATCTTTGCGCTGCCGGATACCGTTCGGCACTATGACCCCTCAGTAGAAGATCTCCCAATATTGGGTTATATTTACACGCAATCGTTGAATATTTCGGAAAGGGATTTGACTTACGATTTCCCGGGCGTACCCAATCGGCGGATGTGGTTTGGCATCGTATATAAAGGCGTTTTTGAATTAGAAACGGCAGGCAAATACGAATTTCGATTGGCGTCTGATGATGGTTCGGCTCTGTGGATTGATAGCAAAGGCATGATTAATAACGATGGTATTCATAAAATGACCATTCGCAAGCGAGAAGTTACCTTGACAAAAGGTTTTCACACCATTGTTGTTTGGTATTTTCAAGCTGTGCCGACGAAAATGGGGTTGCAATTATTCATTCGTAAATCCGGCGAGGAAGAGAAACCGTTTAATATAAAAAATTACTCTACGCGCTTGACAGCTGCCGCGGAAGCCACTAAAGCCACCATGACCGACGAGGGCATAAAGCTCAACATAGAGGATAAAATCCTATTCGATGTGGCTAAATACGACATCAAAACCCGCGCACAGGAATGGCTCAATTACCTCGCAGATATGTTACAATTTTATCCTAAATGCCAGCTCCGCATCGAAGGACATTGCGATATTACAGGTAATAAAGAGGAAAATCAAATCCTTTCTGACAATCGAGCGAAGGCAGTGGCTGAGGCACTGAAAAATTTGGGCATTCCGAACACGATTAAAATTTCAACTATTGGCTATGGTGTTGCACGACCTGTGGCGTCGAATGATTCTGAAAAGGGTAGGACTTTGAATCGGCGAGTGGAGGTGGTGATTATTCCATAACAAACCGCTAAATCTAAAATGTAAAATGATAAATTTAAAATGTAAAAGTCTTGATTAACAATGCTTATTTTTAATGGATAAAACATTGCCAATTCATTCATGAAAGTTTTAATTTTCCTACTCTTGCCACATTTTATATTCAGCCAAACGCTTAGTAAAGATATTGATGTACTTTTCACCAAATCTTTTTCAGCGACTCAACCGGGTGCAGCTTTATTGATAGTTGAAAACAATAAAATAGTGTATGAAAAGGCTATCGGATGGGCTGATGAAAAGGGTGCTGAAAAATTAACCCCCCTCAGTAATTTTCGCATGGCGTCGGTTTCCAAGCAGTTTACTGCTATGGCGATTTTA
This sequence comes from Saprospiraceae bacterium, assembly GCA_043747725.1. Classification (GTDB taxonomy): domain Bacteria; phylum Bacteroidota; class Bacteroidia; order Chitinophagales; family Saprospiraceae; genus JAAFJT01. The sequence goes on along the minus strand of JAYTON010000686.1, from coordinate 262 downwards.
TTGCTTGAAAAACAAGGGAAATTATCGTTTGAAGACCCTATTGCGCGCTTTTTTCCTGCGTTTTCAAAGGTAGGCGATACGATTAAAATCAAGCATTTATTGAATCATTCATCTGGTTTAATAGATTATGAAGCCCTCATGATCGATACTTTGACGCGGCAGCTATCGGATGCCGATGTCTATGAAATGGTTAAAAATGTGGATTCTACTTATTTCAAAATTGGTGAAGAGTTTAGATACAGCAATGGGGCATATTGCCTGT
>JAYTON010000685.1:0-14366 GCA_043747725.1 Saprospiraceae bacterium | reverse complement strand
CCTACTTATGAGCAACTTTCTACCGAAACAGAAGTGCTTTATACAGGTATCAAAGTGATTGATTTGATTGAGCCTTATTCAAAAGGTGGTAAAATTGGTCTTTTTGGCGGTGCAGGTGTTGGTAAAACGGTTCTTATCATGGAATTGATTAACAATATCGCTAAAGGTTACGACGGTATGTCTGTTTTTGCTGGCGTAGGTGAACGGACTCGTGAGGGTAATGATTTGCTTCGTGAGATGATTGAATCCAACGTAATTCGCTATGGTGAAGAGTTCAAACACTCGATGGAAGCTGGCGGTTGGGATTTATCGAAAGTTGATAAAAAAGAATTAGCCAATTCACAAGCGACACTTGTATTTGGTCAGATGAATGAGCCACCGGGAGCGCGTGCACGTGTAGCATTATCAGGCTTGACAATGGCTGAATTTTTCCGTGATGGTGATATGAGTGATCCAAATGGTGGTCGTGATATTTTGTTCTTTATTGATAATATCTTCCGTTTCACTCAAGCAGGTTCTGAGGTATCGGCTCTCTTGGGTCGTATGCCTTCGGCAGTCGGTTATCAACCGACTTTGGCGACTGAAATGGGTTTGATGCAAGAGCGTATTACTTCTACAAAACGTGGTTCAATCACGTCGGTTCAAGCGGTTTACGTACCAGCGGATGACTTAACTGATCCAGCTCCCGCTACAACATTTGCCCACTTAGATGCGACAACAGTATTAAATCGGAAGATTGCGTCTTTGGGTATTTATCCTGCGGTTGACCCTCTGGACTCTACAAGCCGTATCCTCGATCCGAAAATTATCGGTGAAGCACATTATAATTGTGCTCAAAGAGTGAAAATGACTTTGCAACGCTACAACGAATTGCAAGATATTATCGCCATTTTGGGTATGGAAGAATTATCAGAAGAAGATAAGTTGACTGTTACTCGGGCACGTCGTGTACAACGTTTCTTATCTCAGCCATTCCACGTTGCGGAGCAGTTTACAGGTTTGAAAGGCGTATTGGTACCGATTGAAGAAACGATTCGCGGTTTCAATATGATTATGGATGGCGAAGTAGATGAATATCCAGAAGCGGCATTCAACCTCGTCGGTAGCATTGACGATGCCATTGCAAAAGGTAAAAAATTGCTTGCGGAAGCGACAGCATAATCTGAAAATAACTTAAAAAAGATGAATATTACGGTTCTTACTCCCGATAAGGAAATATTTAAAGGTGCTATTACTTCTGTGAAAGTGCCTGGCGTTGGTGGTAAATTTCAAGTATTGAAAAATCACGCTCCCATCGTTTCTGCTTTGAGCAAAGGAGACGTCATTTTTGTAAAAGAAGGTGGCGAAAAGATGAAGATTACGATTGAAAAAGGCTTCATTGAGGTTTTGAACAACGAAGTCTCGCTGCTTGTACAAGGCGTTAAATAAGATTATAAGATTGACAATAGAGCAAAAGGTTGAGCATTCAGTTGCTTGACCTTTTGCTTTTTTTATGCTCATTTGTAAAATTTTATAAAAAAAACGATATACACTCATTTCTAATGATTAAATTTGTTGTGCAAAGCTTTTTCATGGCATAAAGTTGGGGGTAAAGGCACGTTCTCGTGGCTTTGCCCTTTTTCGTTTAAATAAAAAACGGATTGCCTTGATGAGGCAACCCGTACAAATTGATATAAACATTCTTTCATCTTCATTCAATAATTTCAAACTCAACCCGTCGGTTTTGCTGTCGACTTTCCTCTGTTCCATTCATATTAATAGGTTGCGACTTGCCAAATCCCTTGAAAGACAATCGGTCTTTACCAATATTTTTTGAAATCAAATAATCAACAACCGATTTTGACCGATTTTTAGACAGTTTTTGATTGTATTCCTCACTGCCTTCACTACTCGTATGCCCTTTTACAAGGATTTTCATCGTAGGATTTCGCTGTAAATAGGCAACGAGTTTATCCAATTGAGCCGATGAAGTGGCTTCTAATGTTGCTGAATTGAAATGAAATAATACCTTATCCAATACTAAAATTTCGCCTTTTACTGCCGTAGGTACAGCAGTTGAAGATGTAGTAGGTTTTGAGGCAAATATTGTTGAGGTATTGACTGAATTATTATAAACAGGCATGTTAACAGTGCTTATTTGACTTGAATGAGTGTCATTTGTCATTGCGATAGAGGAAGCAACCAAGGCGGTCAACGATGTACTATTTTGCTCTTCCTTTTTAGGTGTATTGCTTTTTGCATTTGAAGCAACACTTCCATTATCTACAACCACATCAAAAGCCCGCGAAGGCATTTTAGCATCCCAAGCCTCTTCTACCTTTATTTCATCTAAATATGCTTTATGATAATGGTATTTATTGGACTGCACTTTTGTCTCTTTATTCGATAAAAAATTTCCGATGATAAAATATTTGTAAGGCTCACGGGCTATAAAAGAATCACGTACTTCTTGCCAAATCGTTGAATTTGAATAGTTTATGATTGATGAATTAATGACATTTGGCTTTAAAGGTAAGCGAAAAACTGAGTCTGTACTGAGGGGGGTCTTGCCGAAAGCGACACCTAAATTATTACTGCCCTCGCAATGAAAATGTATCCAATACGATACATAATACTTTTGACCCACCGTCAAAGCCTTCGTTAGAGTGCCTTGAAGGTATTCGCGCAACTCATTTTTTTCATCTGTCAATATGCTGCCATAAGTCATGATGCCTATAACATTATTGCCTGTTTTGGCTGTAAATTTCCATCTATTCATCGCTCGGTTTGTAGTAGCAATAGTTGGGATAGAGCCATAAAGTGTTGCTTGTGCGCGCGTAGGCAGACTCCAACCCATAGCTTTTGTGGCTGAAAACTCACCAGGTGGTATCAAACTTACAGAGTCTGAGGCAATTTCAAAACTCGGATTGACCACTAAATTTTGACCCCTCAGTATAACACTGCTAAAAAGGATGAAATAAGCGAACAGCATTGATTTTTTCATTGTGAAATATACTTTATTATATCTTGGAACTCCAGTCCCGCTTTGGTATTTTATTTTAAGGCGGAACTGGAGTTCCGCGCTACTTTTCGAGGGAATTTAATGCTAAAATCAAGCCAATGATGCTTGAAAAATCGAGAGAAGGCAAGGGGAAAACTATAAAATGGGTATCAAAAAGAAGAATTAAATGTGTTTTTTATCCATAAAATTAAGCTATCTAAATTTTCAATAGATTCAATGTTTTTAATAGGAAAACCCAGCCATTCAGCCGCTTTTTGATAGAGTTCGGTGGGAGAACGATGCCATGCATACCATTCTTTTAGAGCCATTGCCCCTTCAGATTTTGAAAATTTGACCCCCTCAGTATTTTTCAAAAGCGGATGATGAAAAAACAACATATTGGTGAAATTTAGATGTCCCATTTGTTTAGCTAAAAAAACCTGTGCTGCTGTTGAGTTGAGGAGGTCATTACCGCGCACTATAAAATTGATTTTGTACAATTCATCATCAGCCAATGAAGAAATTTGATAAGCAGGCAAACCATTTTTTTGTCGAATAATAAAATCACCTATAGCCGTATCCAATTTTATGGATATTTTTTCTTTTCTCCATTCATTAAAAGAAATGATGGTCAAGTCAGTTACTTGAATGCGCCATGCGGTTTCTTTTTTATGGACATCATGCGCTGAGAGGTGATTATTTCGACAAGTTTTGGGATATAAACCGTTGAGGGAGTTGAGGCGAATATCCCTGCGCGAGCAATGACATTCGTAGAGCAAATCCGTAGTTTGGAGTTTTCGAATGAGATTATAATAAATATCGAGTCGCTTATGTTGAGAGAAATTTTGATAGAAATCATCAGGAGTAGTTGGTCCTTCATCATATTCTAAGCCGAGCCAATCCAAGGTTTTGAAAATATCCTCAACATATTCAGGGCGCATTCTTTCGGCGTCGAGGTCATCTATTCGCAATAATATGGTGCTGCCAAAAGCGCGGGCGATGGCATATGTTAAGATGAACGAAATGCCGTTGCCGGCATGTAAAAAGCCACTGGGGGTAGGTGCTATACGGGTGCGAAGCGTCATTTCATTAATTTAAATCTTCATTTTTAATGTCTTCATGGTCAGTATTTTGTGCAATATTGTCTTCATGGTCAACAATATTTTGATTGTTTTTAAATGGAGAAATTTCTTGATTTATATGAATCAATTTCCTTGATAATGTAATGGCAAAAGATAAGGAGATGATAGATAAAATTGCCATGCCTTCATACGATTTTTGAAGTAAAAAGAAATCATATAGCCCATGAAAAAAAACGGGTAAAGCGATGCTTGTCAGCATATATTGATCTCGTTTTTCAGGGATAAATTTTGCTAAGCCGACATACGCACCCATCATCACGGCGAACGCGCCATGTGCAGGCACGGCAGTGAACGCGCGACCAATAGCTGTTGCGATGCCACCATTTTCACCGAAAGTATAGAGGATATTTTCGAGCGTAGCGAAGCCCATGCCCACCATCACGGCGTAAACGATGCCATCCATCGGTTCGTTGAATGCGTCTTTGGGATAGGCATATAAACGGAGGAAGAAAAACTTAGATAATTCTTCTGTTAAGGCAATGACGAAGAAGGAAAATAGGAACGTAGTTAGTAAGCTATGAGGGTCTTCCGTATCTCTAAAATACATTTGCCCGAGAACCGCCGGAATGGTGCTGATAAAACCCCAAAAGAAACAAGCCAACAGGATGAAATAGGGTTCTTTTTCGTATTTATCTTGATGATAAATCCAATAGCTGATGGCTAAACCCGGCACTAATGCAATAGCAAATAAAGCAACTACCATTATAATTGATTGAATATCAATCATTTAATTCAGTGTTGTACATAACTCCATAAAATTACGCACTATTTTTACAGTCTTATCTTTTGCCGTAAACAACCCCATGTGGGCTACTTTTGGCAAGATATGAATATCAGAAATCGATGGTAAAGGTATCATTTCCATACTCAAATCGTATGAAATTGTCTTATCTTGCTTACCGATAATGAGCAAAACAGGACAGCCGATACCCCTCAGTATTTCGCCATTATCAGGGCGATTGACCATCGCTTCTTGTGCGCCAATGATGGTTTCAGGGTCGTATTTCGATGCCTTGAAAATAAGGCTATTGATAAGGAATTCGTTGCTCGTGGCGAAAAGTTCAGCAAAAAGTTTAGGTATTAATTGCTTCACGTAGAGGATATGACCGTTGGTTTTGACAAACTGGATAGACTTGCGGCGGTCTTCTTTTTTCTCTGGCGAATCTTCGAAAGGGTGCGAGTGAAATAGCCCCAAGCCCGTCAATACTGAGGGGTAGCGTTTGGCGAACGCCATGGTAACATAACCGCCCAATGAATGACCAATCATAACACATTTTGTAATGCCCAACTCATCGAGTATAGCTTTCACGCTTTCAGCCATCAAATCAACTGAATGCTCGGGCAAGATTTCAGACTCGCCGAAGCCACTCAAATCGGGGCGGATGATTTGAAATTCGCCGACTATGCCTTTGATAAAATCATCCCAAATGGTGCTGTCTTCGCATAAGCCGTGAAGGAGCATAAGGGGTTGCCCTTTTCCATGTACTCTGAAAGCGATTTTCGTTCCTCTAAAATTGATGTAATGCATATATTTTATTTTGCCTATTTTGAAATTGCGATATATAACCATGCAAATTAACAGCTTTTAAATAAATTTTAGATGAATTGTAAAAAAAATAAGTTCAAGTACCTTGAATCGTGCCTTTTTTATAATTTTACAATCAGAGATTAATTGTTTTGCCGTCAAGCGGACTTCAGTCTGTATAAAAAAACTTCAAACCTGTGTCTGAGAATCTTTCACCCAATCAAAAAGCAGTGCGCCGCTTGAAGAAAAACAAACCCGCTTTGTTTGGTTTAGGTTTGATTGCTTTTTCGATTGTTGTAGCCATTTTTGGCTATGTTCTTTCACCTGATTCAACACCCAATGCGAATGACCAATTGCCTACAATTGCCTTGAAAGACCCGGGATTTCAAGTAAAAATATTGAAAATTCGGAAGAATAGAGAGATTGAAAAAAGTAATTTTTTAAGCGTCATACTTTGGGGTAGTGAAAATGAATTTGAATTGGTGCCGATTAACAATTACAGTATTATTAAAGATACTGTTTTTTATGAAAAATATATAGGCGAAAACCCTCAAACGGGTACAATACTCAAGGGGCGCTTGCAAGCGATTCATTTAACGGATGTGGCTTACAATATTTCGTATGAAGAGATGAATAAAGTGCAAATGGAGCAGGATTTTTATGTTATCGGCGATAAAAAATTGGAAAAAAATAAAACATTACAACTTGTTGAAAATCAAATAGTTATGCGCCGTTTTTATCTTGGAACGGACAATTATGGGCGCGATAATTTGAGTAGGCTTATTATTGGTGTTAGGATTTCGCTGATTGTTGGATTAATAGCTGTGATTATTTCTTTGACAATAGGCATTTTATTAGGGGCATTGGCTGGATATTTTGGCGGTAGATTAGACAATTTTATCATGCTACTCATCAATACTATTTGGTCAATTCCAACGATTTTATTAGTTTTCGCCATTGTCTTGGCATTTGGAAAAAGCATCGGTATTATTTTCCTTGCAGTGGGGCTGACGATGTGGGTGGATGTAGCGCGATTGGTGCGTGGGCAAGTATTCGCTTTGAAAGAAATTTCGTTTGTCGAGGCGGCTCAGAGTATGGGATTTAGTACGGGAAGGATTTTGATGCGGCATATTTTACCCAATATTTTAGGACCTGTGATGGTGGTAGCCGCGTCGAATTTCGCAACGGCGATTTTGATTGAATCTGGTTTGAGCTATTTGGGTTTTGGTATTCAACCGCCTACACCGAGTTGGGGGACTATGTTGAATGAAAATTATGGGTATGCGATTGGTGGAAAACCGTTTTTGGCACTCGTCCCGGCGGTAGCTATTATGTTGATGGTATTGGCTTTTAATTTAGTCGGTAATGGTTTTAGAGATGCTTTGGATGTGAAAAGTAGGGACTAATTGAAAATATCGAGATTGAGGCTACGTATCGGATGTTTTAAAATATCCGATACGTATTTGCACCCCCTCAGTATAAACCAATAAAAAAATATTATTTTCATAAAATATTGAAAATATAAGTTTTATACATTTAAATAAAAAATTATTTTTTAATTTTAACCATTAATTTAACACACCTTGTCTAACGAAGAACTTCAGCGTCAGCTCTTCCTCAAACAGTTGCAGGTAAACCGTTTGCTGGACATAACGCAAGCCATCAACAATAATGTGAAAGCAGAGGGTTTGTTTGAAATGTACAAATCTTTTCTAAACTGGGAGTTGGGCGTGCGGAAAATGGCTCTTTTTGTACAAAAAGATGAAGGCTGGGAGTGTGCTACTTCGATTGGGCTGGACGATAAGACACTACAGCATAATATTGAACCCTTATTCCCTTCATTTGGTAATACCATTAAAAAATTAAATGGCATCAAACACCCTTTTGCGAAACTATTTGAAATGGTGATTCCTGTTTTTCACAAAGATGAAGCCATCGCTTACGCTTTTATAGGGGATTATGAAGGCGGTGATTTTAGTAAAATTCAATTGGTCACGACCATTACCAATATCGTTTCGGTCGCTATCGAGAACAAGCGGCTTTTCAAACGCCAGATTGAACAAGCGCGATTTAACCATGAAATGAGTCTCGCTTCAGAAATGCAACGCTCGCTGGTACCCACCTCTTTGCCCAAAGAAAACTGTTTTGAAGTAGCGGCGGTGTACCAACCGCATTTTGGCGTAGGCGGCGATTATTACGATTTTTTCAAATACCGGGAAGACCGTTATTTGCTTGTAGTAGCCGATATTGCGGGCAAAGGCTTGGCAGCCGCTCTATTAATGGCGAATTTTCAAGCTAATCTACACGCTATTATTCGGCGAACTAATTCGCCTGAAGATTTTATTCATCAAGTGAATAGAGCCGTAGTACGGATTACTAAAAGCGATAGATATTTGACGCTTTTTGTCTGTGATTTGGATATAAAAACTTGCCGTTTGCGGTATATCAATGCAGGACATATCCCGCCAGTGATGGTGACGGGTGATAAAGTGCAATTTCTGAGTAAAGGCTGTACCATTTTAGGGCATTTCAATAAATTGCCATCTTTGGAAGTGGGCGAGATGTATATTGAAGAAGATACTTTGCTCTGCGTTTTTACGGACGGCATCACGGATATACGCGATCCCGAAGGCAGTTATTTCAATGAAAAAATATTGGGTGAGTTTGCGATGAGCAATTCAGAGCTCTCTCCGCAAGACTTTAATGACAAATTGATGAGCAAAGTAGAGAAATTTAAGGGTGACGAAGAGTTTCCCGACGATATTACTGTTTTGACGTGCAAATTTTTAAAAAGTAAAATGAAAGAAGAGCCGGCGATGGAACTGGCAGAGCATATTAAAGAGTAGGTGAAATTAAAATATTACTCTTTCAAAACCGTTTTACCCAAAGCACTATCCCGTAGGCGTTGTAAAAACGGCGAAGCGAAAATAAATGATTGCAATTCCTGATTATCGCTCGCCAAAACTTCCGATTTAGTCCCTTCCCATTCCAACATGCCGTTGTGGATAAAGACGATTTTTTCACCGATTTCCATCACGGAGTTCATATCGTGGGTGTTGATAACGGTGGTAATATTTTTTTCAATGGTAATACTTTTTATCAATTCATCAATCACGATGGAGGTTTTGGGGTCAAGCCCTGAGTTAGGTTCATCGCAAAATAAATACTTAGGATTGAGAACAATAGCTCGCGCAATACCTACCCGTTTTTGCATACCACCCGACGCTTCGGAGGGATATTTCTTATTCACCCCTGCCAGACTAACCCTTTCGAGGCAATAATTGACTTGATTATCTTTCTCTTTACGCGTCATATTGGTGAACATATCTAAGGGAAAACGCACATTTTGTTCTATTGACATTGAATCAAACAGTGCTGAACCTTGAAAAAGCATTCCTACTTGCATCCGAACCAACCGCATTTGTTTTTTATCCAATTCAGTAAAATTCACATCATCGTACCAAATACTCCCACTTGTTGGCTGCACCAATCCGATGAGGGTTTTGAGCAAAACAGTTTTTCCTGCACCACTTCGCCCAATAATGAGATTCGTTTTGCCCGATTCAAAAATGGTGCTGATGCCTTTTAGTACCTCATTTTCTCCGAAGGTTTTTCTAATATTTTCAGTTCTAATCATTTTATACTGAGGGGGGTAAGGAAATGATGAATGATAAATGATGAATATTGTAATCCATTTTATCGAGTTAAAACAAGTGTAATAATATAGTCCGCTAAAAGGATAGCGATATCTCCATATACCACAGCATTGGTACTGGCTTGTCCCAACTCAATGCTACCACCTTTTACAAAATAGCCTTGATAACAAGAAATAGACGTTAATAAAAAGGCATAAACAATGGCTTTTACGAACATCATAAACACATTGTAAGGAATAAAAAACGACCGCAAACCTCTCACATAATCTGAGTGGGCTAAAAGCTCAGTCGGCACGGTTGCCAAATAACCGCCTGAAACGCCGATGATAGCTGAAAGGGCTACTAACAAGGGGATGACAAATAAAGCCGCTATAATCTTAGGCGTTATAAGGAAAGCTGCTGTGTTAATGCCCATCACTTCCATCGCGTCGATGTGCTCTTTTTGGCGCATGCCGCCGATTTCGGCAGCCATATTTGAGCCTACTTTACCTGCTAAAACAAGGCAGGAAACCGTAGGCGATAGCTCGATAATACATAAATCGCGCACGATATAACCGATATAATAGCGCGGCACTAATTGCCCGTTGAGCTGATAAGCAAATTGAACGGCTGAAACAGCACCAATAAATATAGAAATCAGCGCAATAATGACCACCGAACCGATGCCAATATCGTTCATTTGGCGCATCGTTTCGTTCCAATACATGCGGAATTTTTCAGGACGCGCTATCGCTGTGCGCAACATGGAGAGGTATCGACCAAAGTGATAAAAAAAATTGATTGCCAACAGTAATTATTTGAATAGAGGTTTGAAAAAATATAGGTTAAAATAAGGGAGCAAAATTAATTTTTTTTCACTCAAATTAAACGCTTGTTCAAAGAAGATTGTTTTTAAGACGATGATTTCCAAACTAAGTCCTTTCGGCATGAAATTTTCACTCATGAAAACTCACTCAATCGCTCATCAAACGTCAACAAAAAACAGAAGTAAATGACTTTAAAACACGCGTTTTCTTTTTCTACTTTGCTTTCTTTCTATTCATTTCATTCATCTGCTCAAGAAATTATCAACGATGACCCGACGCTCAACAGGGGAAAAGTGGAATGGCAATGGCGTGTTTCTGTAGGCGATGTGCCTTTTAATACACCAATTACTGCTGATTTTACTGTTACAAATAACAGCAATCAACTTTTAATTATTCAAGATGTACGAACCAGTTGCCATTGTACAGTCACTGAATTTCCAAAAGAGCCTATCGAAACGGGGAAAACTGTCCATATTAAAGCGACATTCGATGCCAAAACGGAAGGGCAATTCTATAAAATCATCACTGTTGTCACCAATTTTGACCCTGAACATTTGGTTGCCTTAGCCATAATGGGCACTGTGAAACCAAGACATGAATAATTTAGTTTTGAATGATGAGCTTAATTTTCACACCATCACCTATCACTCATCAACCATATTTTACTGAGGGGCTAAAAAAAGTAGGCAGTTTCAATTTTATTATTTATTTTCAACCGCATTTGTAAACGATTGAAAATAAAGGATTTATGCAACTAAAAGAACAAGCAAAAGAATACGATGTCGTCATAGTTGGCTCTGGTGCTGGCGGCGGTATGGCGGCTTACGTACTCGCCAAGGCGGGTGCAAAAGTGGCTCTCATGGAAGCAGGCGGTTACTACGACCCTGCCGACCCTAAATACATCACTCAGCTAAAAGGACCTTGGGAATCACCGCGTCGGGGTGCCGCTACGCCTTTGCGCAATTTCGGCGATTACGACGCTGCGTGGGGTGGTTGGGAACTCGATGGCGAGCCTTACACTCAAAAAAACGGCACTCGTTTCGACTGGTTTCGCTCACGTATGTTAGGCGGTCGGACGAACCATTGGGGGCGCATTTCGTTGCGCTTCGGACCCAACGATTTTAAGGGTAAAACCATTGACGGCTTGGGTGAAGATTGGCCCATCGGCTACGATGATGTAAAGCCTTATTACGATAAACTGGATCAATTTATCGGTCTTTTTGGCTCTAACGAAGGCATGTACAACGAGCCAGACGGCATTTTCTTACCGCCTCCAAAACCCCGTTTGCATGAGCTTTTCCTTAAAAAAGCAGGTAAAAACCTTCAGATACCCGTGATTCCTTCGCGGATGTCCATGCTGACAAAGCCTATTAACGATGAGCGCGGCTCGTGTTTTTATTGTGGTCAATGCAATCGAGGCTGTACGGCTTATGCCGATTTTTCAGCCTCTTCTGTCTTAGTCAAACCCGCTATCAAAACGGGCAATGTTGATTTATTCACTAATGCGATGGTGCGCGAAGTCTTGACGGATGCCCAAACTGGCTTAGCAACAGGCGTTTCGTTTGTAGATAAAAATACCCTGAGTGAAAAATCCATACGCGCTAAAATCGTGGTTCTGGGTGCTTCAGCGTGCGAGTCTGCAAGGCTTTTGCTCAATTCAAAATCATCGCGTTTCCCTGAAGGTTTAGCTAATTCAAGTGGTGTAGTCGGTAAATATTTGCATGATTCGACGGGCTTATCACGCACGGCTTTTGTTCCTGCCTTGTTGGATAGAAAACGGTACAATGAAGATGGCGTGGGTGGTATGCACGTCTATACGCCCTGGTGGTTGGACAACAAAAAGTTGGATTTCCCACGCGGTTATCACATAGAATATTCCGGCGGGATGGGTATGCCTTCATACGGTTTTGGTTTCAATATTGAAAATACCAACGGCTTGATTCCTCAATCAGATGGCTCAAAACAGCCCGCCGGTGGTTACGGCACAAGGCTGAAAGAAGATATTCGACGCCAATATGGGGCAATTGTCAGTATGGCAGGGCGAGGTGAAGCCATTGCCAAAGAGGATGATTATTGCGAAATAGACCCTAATGTGGTAGATAAATTCGGTATCCCTGTCCTTCGTTTTAACTATAAATGGTCGGATAATGAAATCAATCAAGCCAAGCACATGCAGGATACTTTTGATACCATTATTACTGAAATGGGCGGCATTCCTCTCAATAAAAACCCTGGTCTTGATAAACAATATGGCTTAGAAATACCAGGACGCATCATCCATGAAGTCGGCACAGTGCGCATGGGTAATAATCCAAAACGCTCTGTTTTAAATGCTCACTGCCAAGCACATGATGTCAAAAATCTGTTTGTTGTGGATGGCGGTCCTTTGGTATCGCAACCGCATAAAAATACGACTTGGACGATATTGGCTTTGGCTATGCGGACAGCGGAATATATTGTTGAGCAACGAAAAGAAGGAAAATTGTAGTAAATTGTACCACGAATTTTACGAATTAACGAATATTTGCCAATTTAGATGTCGCTATCTAAGAATCAACATATAGATTAGCAACTATTCGTCAATTCGTAAAATTCGTGGTTTCAAACACATAGTTTTAGTTTTATCATCAAAAAAATATAAAAATGAAAAGACGCGATTCCCTCAAAGCCCTTGCACTCACCACATTTGGCATCGGAGTCAGTAAGACATCTGCAAAAGCTGAAAATACCCTCAATACTGAGGGGGTCGGGGTGCTCAACGATTTATTCAAAGAGAAAGACACTGACAAGCCCGGCAGCACCGAGGAGGAAAAAATAAGGGATAGAAAAATAAAAGCCGATAAATTTTTAACGCCTTCAGAAATGAAAGTGATAACGGTTTTGTCCGATATTATCCTACCAGCCGATGGCATTTCGGGCAGTGCTTCGCAAGCAGGTGTGCCAGCATTCATTGATTTTATGGTGAAAGATAAGCCTGAGATGCAAACGCCCATACGCGGTGGCTTGAAATGGATGGATGTGCAATGCCTCAAAATGTTTGATAAAACTTTTATAGACTGCACCTCTGCCCAACGCCTCACGCTGATTGACCTCATCGCTTATCCGCTAAAAGCCAAACCTGAATATTCACAAGGCGTCAAATTTTTCAGTTTGATGCGCAATTTAACCTTGACGGGTTTTTATACCACTCAAATGGGCTTCAAAGACTTAGGCTACCTCGGCAATACGCCTAATAATTGGGAAGGCGTGCCAAAAGATGTGTTGGATAAATATGGTTTGTCGTATGAATAAATGATTTTTACATTTTTAAATGACTAAAAGTCTTCAATAAGACCTGCCACGCCTCTGCTTACAAGCACACGCGGGCGGGTCTTCTTTTTCCATACAATAATAATGAAAAAATACAGATTGTAAAGGTTGAATAGTACTATTTTAGTTTGCCTCGACCTAAGTTTAGTTTGCCTCGATCCAAGTTTGGTTTGCCTCGACTTAAGTTTGGTTTATTTGAAAAAAAGTGTTTTACAACCTAATGACAATACCTTTATCCTTCAAATATTTTTTCAAATCCATAATCCCAATTTCCTTAAAATGGAAAATGCTGGCTGCTAATGCGGCATCGGCATACCCCTCAGTAAAAGTGTCGTAAAAATGCGCCATCGTACCTGCACCACCTGATGCAATCACTGGAATGGAAACGCTCTTTGATATCCGCGCTAAAGCTTCATTCGCAAAGCCCTGCTTGGTACCATCGTGATTCATGGAGGTGAAAAGGATTTCGCCCGCGCCCCGTTCAGCCACTTCTTTTGCCCAATCGAACAAATCAATGTCTGTCGGGATGCGACCACCGTTTAAATGGACGAGCCAACGCACCTCACCCGTAGCAGGCGAAGGCACTTGTTTGGCATCAATAGCCACCACAATGCATTGACTACCAAAGGCTTGTGCAATTTCGTTGATTAAATCAGGGCGTCGAATGGCAGCTGAATTGACCGATACTTTGTCCGCACCCGCATCCAGCAAACGACTCACATCATCCACCGAACCAATGCCACCACCGACGGTAAACGGAATATTCAAGTTTTGGGCAATCTTCGTCACCAAAGAAGCAAAGGTTTTGCGCTCCTCATGAGTAGCCGTGATGTCGAGGAAGACGAGTTCGTCTGCACCATTTTCGGAATACCATTTGCCGAGTTCGACGGCATCGCCAGCGTCGCGGAGGTTTTCAAAATTAATGCCTTTCACGGTGCGCCCATCTTT
>JAYTON010000684.1:0-2822 GCA_043747725.1 Saprospiraceae bacterium | reverse complement strand
AAAATTGAAAATTGAAAATTATTGTTATTGTTATTGGCGCATTTTAAAATATTAAAAAAAGTTTTTCAATTTAGCCATTACTTTATTCAACAAACTGTGGTGTTTTTTATGAAAACAGATATAGGCATTGACAGCTTCGGGCGTTTCAATAGCTGGATTTTTTTTAATCATTAATGGCTCTTGAGTCAGCTCCAAGCTTTTATCGTATGACATTTCATCGCTGCTAAAATGCGTCCCCTCAGTATGTCCTTCGTGTCGAGAGAGCGAGCGTTGCGGATAGAGCGTGAGCATATTTTGAAGGAAAACCGAAGCCGTCCAACGCACCGCCCAACTATCCACTTTGCCCTCTTTTTGACGATGCAGCATTTTCATCAAATCAATCGAATTTTCCATATTGAAAGCTTTTGTCAAGCCTTTTTTCTTAATTTCATTGATTAAAAAATCCGCATCGGGATTGAATTTATTCCAAACTCTTTTGAAAGTTGCCCATGCGATGGTGTCGGGATGCCTGAGGAAAAAGTTGTCCGAATTGTCGGGCGGTAAAAAGAAATAATTCCAACTGCCGATGCCGCTTACTTTTTCATCATGTTCATAAATTTGTAAAGCCTCATTCATAAATTTCAAAAAATAAGGCGAAAGCGACACATCATCTTCAACAATAATCGCTTTTCCGAATTGATTAACCACTTCAGTCACGCCCGCAATAACGGAATTAGCCAAGCCCATATTTTTCTCTGCTGCTTTGATTGTCACCGATTTGAAGCCCGTTTGTTGGGCAATGAGCATCCGCACCTTATTAATATTATCTTTTTGAGAGTCAGAAGCCGTTGATTTGGGACCATCGGCGAAGATAAACAAGTCTGAGTTTTGAGCCTCTTTATTTTGAGCCAATGAGTTCAAAGTATTCTGCGTCAAGTCGGGGCGACTATAAACGAACATGATGATGGGTGCTAATTGAGTCATTTTATGCTATTAATTTCTAATTCTAAAGCCTTCGCGAACCGTTGCGCCGCGCATTTCGAGTTGAGGGTTTGGATAAGGTGAACACGGCTGCTGCGTATCATCGCACGCTCCATTTAACGGAACGATGTATTGAAAGTTGATGTTTTGAATTGTTTTATAATTGGATGGGCTGCCTAAAGTTTTCTCTGATGAATACTTCGTGGGCAGCACTGTGGTTTTTGCTAATTGATTGGCATTAATTCTGGTTTTTGGATTGATTAAAACTGTGAATAAAAAATAGGCTGTAAAAATAGCTAATGTAGATAAAAACACGATTTTGTTCTTGGATTGAGGTATTTTTTTTAGAAAAAATAGAAAAGGCATTAGAAAACAAAGCACAATATTGGCATGAGCGAACCTAAAATCGGGTGCATTGAGTGCCCAATATATCAGATTGAAATAGGAAAAAATCCAAAATTGAACGTATGTTTTAGGTATTTGTTTCCATAAAAAAACAAGGGAAATGGGCGATAAAGCTGCTCCTACGATTAACAATTTAGAGATATTCGACTGCAAACGAAACCATTGAGGCACCCATTCAGAGTATGATAAGGTTAAAACTTCACTGAAATGCCTGTCGGGAATCCTCGCCCAACTTTTAGCAAAATATTGTTCTGAACTGATTGAATTTATAGCAAAAGTGGAATCAAACACACTGAATTTAGGTATTTTCCAATCGACATTGAATAAGTCAATTTGAAAAAAAGGGTAAATCAAATAGCCTGAAAGAATAACACTTTTTATCAGCCACGGGATGATAAAAATGACCAATAGACTGAGATTTGTCAATAAAAAGTATTTTTTGAAGAGGCTTTTTTGATTATAAGCGAGAATAAAAAAGAGAATGGGGACGAATAATTGGCTGATTTTGAGGATGGGAATGGTAAAAATTAGTATCGCTAAAAGTATAAATTGCTCTTGATTTGTCCATTCTTTTTCAAGATTTATAAAGATTAGAAAACTGTAATAAGTCAAGATGGCTAATAGCAAATCGGGCGAAGCAGAAGCAATAAATGCTTTCAACTGAAAAAATAAAATGAATAAATAGCTGGTGTGAAAAAAGGCAATATGGAACTGCTTTTTATCGTAAGCCGCCACCGATTCCTTTATAATCCGAAACAGAATCAATAAGAAAAAAAAGAGGTTGATTGCCAATATAGGTTGATGAAACACCCCCCTCAGTATAAACAGCGTTGAAACGGTAAATATGGATGAATTGAGGGCTAATCTGCCATATAGATTCCCTAAGCCAGGGATGGTCGGATATTGCTCAATCCAATTCATGGTGGCTAAATGGTACGAGCCTGTGTCATGGATTTTAGTCGGACTGGCGGCTTCATAAAACAAAACGAAAGCGAAAAATAATAAGAAAATTAAAGCGATTCGAGGCAGTTTCAAGGCTTTTATGCTTGAAATTGGAATAATTTCCTTGAATTTAAATAGAAAAAGACTGATGGAGAAGATTGAAATAGTGAGTTGAAAAGTAGAATCGAGAGCTATAAATATAGAGCAAATTGTCGTAAAAGCAGTGAGCCAGCAAAATCCAAAGATGCTTAAAATATCTATTGAAAATTGTTTTTCAAGGGATATTTTAAACATCTTTTTCAAAATTTGCTGCATTATCCAACCCCAACTGAGGGTTAAAATAGCAATATGACAAACGCTTAAAAGTAAAGCTAACATAAGTTAAGGGTAGTTCGAATAAACCTATAATGCAATAATTATTCACTTCTGAGCATTCGTCACACGGCGTAGAAACATTTCAGCTGTGCCATTCTCCACCCATTGCATTTCAAAAGGTTGATTATCAGGCATTTTTA
>JAYTON010000683.1:0-1513 GCA_043747725.1 Saprospiraceae bacterium | reverse complement strand
TTATATCGGCTTTGCCATTGGTATATTATGTCAATTTATTTCATTAAAAATACTGTTATAAATTCATAAAACATTGATTTCAAATTTCTTAAACAATCTTTTTAACGATAAAAACTCGCCTCAAAAGCCTTCGCCTAAACCTAAGAAAAAGCGAAAAAAGACTGAGGGGAGTAAAAAATCGTTACCGCCTGAACTGACATCATGGACTATCAGCGGGCAGGATGTCCCCGTAGAGGTGCATCGGGAACACAGACGCAATGTGCGTGTTAGCTTTGCAAAAGATAAACTGATTTTAAGAACTTCTGTTTTATTAAGTCCACATGATGAAGCCACCGCTGTCGCCCAATTAAAAGCTGCCGTGACCAAGCAAATTGAGAAAAAACCTGAGCTATTGAGCCGTTTTTCTCAAAAAACATATAAAAACGGAGATGTTTTGCAAGTGGGTCAGAAGGCTTATTTTATTCATATCGACTTAGAAGACAGGCAATCGCATTCAGGTAAATTGGGTAAAAATGGAGTGATTCATTTGAGCCTTTCAATAGCTGATACTGAGGAGGGGCGTCAAAAAGCGATTCCCACACTTTTGAGTCGCATTATTGCGCAAGATTGTGCGCCGACGTTTTCAAGAAGGGTTATAGAATTCAATCATCTATATTTTAAAAAAGATATAAAAAGCATCAATTTTAAATACAATCATTCCAATTGGGGCAGTTGCTCGTCGTCAGGCAATTTAAATTTTAGTAGCCGATTATTATTTGCTCCTGATGAAGTACAGGATTACGTTATAATCCATGAATTGGCTCATTTAGTCGAATTGAACCACTCTGATAGATTTTGGAAACTCGTCAGCAATGCCATGCCTGATTATGATAAAAAAGAAAAATGGTTGAAAAAGCATGGGCATGAATATCGGTTTTAGTAGCGCAGAACTCCAGTTTCGCATCATAGCGGGATTGGGCTTTTTTTTAATATCGTATTTTTGATTCAACTTAACTATGAGAAGGCTTAACAAAGTAACATTAATTGGGAACTTAGGCAAAGACCCAGATGTACAATCCTTAGAGAAAAATATCAAAGTAGCCAAACTTTACACTGTCGACCACCGAAACATTCAAAGATGATAAGGGGCAAGTACAGGCAGTTACGGATTGGCACAACATCGTTTTGTGGCGTGGTTTGGCGGAGTTGACCGAAAAGTATTTGCACAAAGACAGTTTGATTTTTGTGGAAGGCAAACTCAAAACGAGCTCTTACGATGACTAAGAAGGGCATAAAAATTTGTTACCGAAGTCGTTGCTGAACAAATCATTCTGTTGGATAAAAAAACTGAGGGGGCAACGAAAGATAACACGGTAAAATATGAACTTGCTACCCAATGTTATTTTTATTCAACAACTTCTGGGTCATAATTACATAAATATGCGAATATTGGGTTAAAAGAGCCAAAAAAGTAAAGCGGTAGCGATAGCCCCAAAGATGTGAGTAATTAAACCGTTTGTAGCTCTAACTTTAG
>JAYTON010000682.1:0-1513 GCA_043747725.1 Saprospiraceae bacterium | reverse complement strand
ATTTCTATTGACAATCAAATTATGTTCTCCAACTGTCATCTCTTCATTTGAAATAATACCGACCTCTCTTCCTGCCAAATCAAAAATATTTACCCTTACTTTTGATGAAAAGTTGAGTGTTAAGGAAATATTAGTTACAGTACTGAGGGGGTTCGGGAATAATTCATTCACTTTAAATTGTGTATCCGTCACACTCCCAAAAACCTCTTTTACAGTTGTTAAAACACCACTTGCACCATAATCGCGGGAATGGTCACGATAAATAGCGTGATAATGGATACCCGAAAAAACAACACCGTTTTGGCAAACGAGTTCAATCCATACACTTGGCCCATCAATGCGGACATAATCGCCATTGGTGGCAAGTGTAGCGTTGCCTGAATAAGAGATATATGTATTATCAATTTCAGAAGTATAGACTGCCAATAGAGCCGCACCCGAGGCATCATCAGCGTCTTGTAACCAAGGTTTCATTGCATTGATAACCAATGTTTTTTGTGCAGCAGTCAAGTTGCTGCATTTGAGTCCCAATTTTGTCGCGGGAAACTGCCCGTCTTTGCCGGGACCTAATGCAACATCACTAAACGAGGTCGAGAGTTTTGCAGATGTCAATTCAGTTGTAGATAAACTGCTCAACATTGCCAACATACCCGCATGTTCTGATTTTAAAGGTGCGTAAGTCGTGCCTGAACTCGTAAATGATAAAGGTTCAACACCTTGATGTGAGGGAGTAGTACCTATAACTTTCCCCGCATTGTAAGAAATGTTTTGCGCGTAGTGATGACCACCAAATTGCAACAACCATTTGCCTGTTGTACTCGGCGTGCCCAAAAAAGCAATAATATAGTTACCAGCTGAGTAACCACTGCCGCCGCCATTTGAGCCTAAATAAGCATCAGCTAATACAGTAGTGGAATTGTTGAGATTGAAAGCGAAACAAAATATCGCCGCTAAGAAAGTACAAACTAATTTCATGATTTAAATTTTGAAATGAAAAAATAAAGATGATTGCATTTTATTTTAGACGCTTCTAAGGATATGTTTTAAAATTCCCCAATAGGGCTTTAATTTTTAATGATTAAAAGTAAAGCCAGTAGGAATGTATAGGTGATTGTTGCTTCCATGATGATGCGCTTTTGAGTGATTAGATGGATGATAATCTTTGAATGTCTTTACCCAACTGAATACATTAAGTCGGGGCATTCGGTTGAGCAAATATGGAAAATATGTGGTGAAAATTATAAATGTTGATGTGAATGATTGAAAATGAAGGCATTGAGCATCGAATTGATTCAACAATTGAAAAAATAAATTTGTATATTTTGAACATTTCAATAAATATTTTAACTTTAATGTCATCCACTCGCCCGACATGATAATTAGAACATTATTTTTCATTTAAAAACCAAGCGTTTATGAAAACTATTTCACACTGGGCAAGCCGACATATCGCCTTATCTCGGTTCATTCTGATTGTACTTGGCTGTATTAATTTTTTATCAGGTATTTTATT
>JAYTON010000681.1:0-2771 GCA_043747725.1 Saprospiraceae bacterium | reverse complement strand
ATGACCACTTCGCAGTTGAGAAATAGCAGCGCCGGTAGCCATGAATTGGTATTTGCCTTGCGTTTTGGCAATGATAAATGTAAAGATGAAGATAAGGATGGTGTTTGTGATAAAGACGATAAATGCCCGACCGAACCCGGTCCAAAAGAAAACAGCGGTTGCCCAGTAGCTGAAAAAGTAGAAAAAACTTGCCCCGATAAAGACCGCGACGGCATTTGCGATAAAGACGACCAATGCCCAGATGTGCCTGGTACTAAAGAAAATAAAGGTTGCCCTACAAATGATAGAGATGGCGATGGCATTCGAGATGATATTGACAAATGTCCTGACATTCCGGGCTTTTTGAAAAATGGCGGTTGCCCCCTCAGTGATAGAGATCAAGACGGCATATTAGACGATGTTGACCCTTGCCCTGATATTGCAGGTACGCTTGAAAACATGGGTTGCCCGCCTGAAAATGATCGTGACAAGGACGGAACACCTGATAAAAACGACCTTTGCCCTGATGTAGCAGGTCCGAAGGAAAACAAAGGCTGTCCGCAAGGTGGCGATAGAGATGGCGATGGTGTACCCGATGATAAAGATCAATGTCCGAATACAGCCGGACCAGTTGAGAATCGTGGTTGTCCTCAAACGAGTCAAGAAGATAGAGATATTTTGACTTTAGCCATTCAAAACCTCTATTTTGATAGCGATAAATGGAATATTCGCCCAGCAGCTTATCGCAATTTGAATATTTTGGCTAATTTATTACGCAATAAAAGAGATTGGAAAATTAAAGTTGAAGGTCATGCGGATAATAAAGGTAAAAAGGAACACAACATTGCATTATCAAATAATAGAGCCGAAGCTGTCAAAAATTATTTGATTTCAAAAGGTGTTTCGCCTAATCAAATTTCGACCTATTATTATGGTGATTCACGTCCAGCTATAGAAGTGAAAGATAAAACGGGCTTAGAAATGAATAGACGCGTTGAAATTGAATTCGCATTTGATTAAATTTTAAGGGTTTTGTGTTTATTTAGTATATTGATTTAGGGGTATTTTTTGTAAAATATTGGTTTGCAATGTTTTATAAAAAAATACCCTTTTTTTATTGTATAAATATCGCAATCATATAAAGTCTAATTTGTTGAAAAAAACATGATAGCTGATAGAAACCCAATAAAAGTAGGCATCCTGTAAAATGAGGGAAATTAAATAAAGTCAATTGTAAAAAATATTAATGTTAATTTTTTTTCAAGTTAGCGAATTTTCACTAATTTCACGTTTTCAAATATATTGTACATTACAAAAAAGAGAATTATGAAATTAAAGTTTACTAACCAAATTCATCTAACATTTTTATTCCTACTTATTTCCCCATTTATTTTTGCTCAAACCCTTGTAAAAGGTAAAATTATTGATGGCACTACGGGAGAAGTAATGGTCGGTGCCACTGTTGTCATAAAAGGAACAACTGTTGGCACTCAATCTGACTATGATGGTCTGTTTGAATTTAAAACGGATAAAACTTATCCTTTCACAGTAGCTGTTTCATTCGTCGGTTTTGAAACGCAAGATATAGAAGTGAAAGACGCTAAACCCCTCAGTATCAAGCTCGGTGAGCAAGCTCTATCTATTGATGTTGTAGAGATAAAAGGACAACGGATTTCTGAAAAGACTAAATCAGCGCAATTTACAGTCGAGAGTTTAGATAAATTAGCCATTAAACAAACTGCATCCGTTAGTTTTTACGAAGGGATGGGCGCACTTAAAGGTGTAGATGCCACTACAGCCAGTATCGGTTTCACGGTTATCAATACACGGGGTTTCAACTCTACAAGTCCAGTTCGGTCACTTCAAATTATAGATGGTGTTGATAACCAAGCTCCAGGGCTTAACTTTTCATTGGGTAACTTCTTAGGCTCATCAGAGTTGGACGTTTTGAAAGCCGATTTAATTGTGGGTGCAAGCTCTGCTTTTTATGGACCTAACGCCTTCAACGGCGTATTGTCTATGGAAACTAAAAACCCTTTTTTCTTAAAAGGGTTGGCAGCTCAAGTCAAAGTGGGTGAGCGCAATCTTAATGAAGTCGCTTTTAGATATGCCGATGCCTTGAAAAATAAAGAAGGAAATGATTGGTTCGCCTATAAACTCAATGGGTATTATCTCAAAGCCTATGATTGGGTAGCAGACAATTATGACCCCGTTTCTAATACTAAAACAGGTAAAACTAACCCAGGCGGTTACGATGCTGTCAACCGCTATGGCGATGAAAGGGAAGCGACTTATGATTATACAGAAAGCAATAAAAGCCAACCCTATAACAATGATGTAGGTCTTGGGCAATTTCATCGGACTGGATATAGAGAAGAAGATATGGTTGATTATAATACGAAGAACGTAAAAGCCAATGCTGCTTTGCACTTTCGTTTAGACCCTAAAGCGCAGGAAAATTCGCCTGAATTCATTGTTTCCTCGAGTTTTGGTAGCGGCACAACGGTTTACCAAGGCGATAATCGGTTTAGTTTAAAAAATATACTCTTTTTTCAAAATCGACTGGAATTACGCAAACGTGATAAATATTTCTTCCGAATTTATGCCACCAACGAAGACGCAGGAGATTCATATGACCCCTATTTCACATCTCTATTATTGCAACAAAAATCTAAAACAACTGGCACATGGGGCAGCGATTATACGCGCTATTGGGAGCAACGCATTTCTCCAAAAATTTACGGCTCGGGTTATCCGCAATTGGAGGTTGTTTTAGATAGTAAGGGAGATCC
>JAYTON010000680.1:0-2191 GCA_043747725.1 Saprospiraceae bacterium | reverse complement strand
AATCAGATTGAAAAAGATATTGAGAATATTCAAAAATACTTGTGAGACATTAGATTTTTAGACATTAGACAATGTCTAATATCTAACATCTAAATATCTAAAGTCTAAGAAAAAACGAGAGAACAATTTTATTAAAAATTAAAAAAAACTAAGAAAAATGGCGAATATCACACCTGTTTCAACACCTTCAACTGATTTCAGACCCAAAACTTTCTGGCAAAAGCCGGAAGGCATCACCGGATTAATTTTTGGTGCGGGTATCTTATTAGGAGGCGGTTATTTATTATACAAGGCGTTACCCACGTTGATTGCCCTCGCGGCTAATACGCTTTATTTGGCATTGCTGTTGGTGGCATTGGCGGCTGTAATATATATGGTGTTGGATCCACGCATGCGCAACCTCGTTTGGTTTGCTTACAAATCCATCATGCGGAGCATTACGGGCATGTTTGTTCAAATAGACCCGATAGGTATTTTGAAAAGTTATGTTGAAAGTCTTCAAGATAATTTGGGCAAGATGAGCAAGCAAATCAGCATTTTGAAGGGTCAAAAAAGCCAATTAAATCAATTGATGGCTTCTAACAATAAGGAGATTGATACCAATATGAAATTGGCAGATCAAGCTAAAAAGCAAGGAAAAGAACCTGAAATCGTTCTTTTTACGCGCAAAGCAGCTCGTTTGCAAGAGAGCAATGAAAAATATGATGTCTTAGCGAAAAAGATTGAAGTCATGGAGCGCATTTTAAACAAAATGTATGAAAACTCTGGTTTGCTGGTTGAAGACATGAAAGATCAAGTGAAAGTGAAGGAACAAGAGCGCGCGGTGATTCGTACCAGCCATTCGGCAATGCGTTCGGCGATGAGCGTTTTATCAGGTGACCCAGACAAACGTGCGATGTTCGAAATGGCGATGGAAAGCATTAATAATGATGTGGCGAGCAAAGTCGGTGAAATGGAACGTTTCATGGAAATGTCGAACAGCGTGATGAGTTCTATCGACCTTCAAAATGGTGTTTTTGAAGAAGAAGGCATGAAAATGCTTGAAGAATGGGAATCAAAAAGCTCCCTCATGCTTTTAGACAGCAAGCAACAAGAGACGCTTCAACTGAGATCTGCTCCTCAAGCTGATAAGCAACAAGGCTCTTCAAGCAATAGCGATTATGACAATCTTTTTAAATAAAAGGATAATAATGATGAGTTATGAATGATTAATAATGAATTACTGAGGGGTCATTCATTGAAATAAAAAAGTGAATATTCGGGTTTAAAGCCCGATTATTCACTTTTTTATTTTTAACCAAAAGATGAATTTTATTTTAACTAATTCTTGTTACGAAAAGATGACTAACTACGCCTTTCAAGGCGTAGTGCTAATGTTAAAACCTATTTTGGCTTTAGCCGCTTAACTTAACACATGAATGGCTAAAGCCTTTGTTGGGTTTAATCTTGAACCTACGCCTTAAAAGGCGTAGTTAGTTATTCTTGCTCTTTTATGCGTAACTAATTGATTATCAATAATTTATGAAATTAATCATTCATCATTAAGCTGGTAAATAGCCCCATAATTACGCCCCAATCCATCATAATCTAAGCCGTAGCCGATGATAAATTTGTTCGGAATTTCAAACCCGCAGTAGTTGATACTGAGGGGGTGTTGCAAAGCATCGGGTTTGAAAAAACAAGTGACGAGGGCGACCGAAGCAGCATCTTCTTTGGCTAATTCTTTCAAAAAATTATGCAGAGTATTACCCGTATCAACGATGTCTTCAACGATGATAATATGGCGACCTTTCAAGGACGTGTCTAAACCTAAAACTGTCTGCACATTGCCTGTAGTAGCGGTGCCTTTGTAGGATGCCAATTTGACAAAAGTTATTTCGCAATCAATAGAAATGGCGCGGGCAAGGTCGGCTGCGAAGATGAACGCCCCGTTTAAAATAGACAATAACAAAGGCTTTTTGCCTTCATAATCTATCGAAATTTGTTGACCCAAAGCCGTTACTTTCGCTGCAATATCCTCCGCCGAAATCATCGGTCGAAAAGTTTTGTCATGCGCTACAACTAATTGATTATCAATATCTTGCATAATATTATTTATAAAAAAATGTCCAAATTAACTACCAATATTTTGCACCTCTGGTGCAATTACGCTTATCACATTTCATTTCTACCAATATTTTGCGCCTCTGAT
>JAYTON010000679.1:0-1753 GCA_043747725.1 Saprospiraceae bacterium | reverse complement strand
AACCATTTTACAGGCAATTATCCGCCTTTTGCAAGTATTGAAGCAGCCAATTGCTCCCCCTCGGTATCTGACCTTGAAAAAGTAGTTTGGACTGAAATTTTACCCCAATCACCTTTAAATGGCGGCAGTCAAAATTTTTATGACATTCTTAGCCGTGAAAAATGGACACATCTCAAACTGCATATTTACCCTGATGGTGGTGTGGCGCGTTTGAAAGTTTATGGCGAAGCTCATAAAAATTGGGCGGATGTAGCAGCCGATGACATCATAGATTTAGCAGCAGCTACAAACGGCGGCAAAGCTATTGCTTGCAACGATGATTATTTCAGTCATAAAGACAATATCAATATGCCCAACCGAGGCGTCAACATGGGCGATGGTTGGGAAACGAAGCGCAATCGCACACCTAATAATCGAGATTGGCTTATTTTACGCCTTGCTCGAAAGGGCATTATTCGTAAAATCGTCGTTGATACTTGTCATTTTAAAGGCAATTATCCTGATAGATGTATGCTTGAAGGGTGCAATTTTCCCCTTGAAAATGATATTTTATTACCCAATACTGAGGGGGTTGAAGGAGTTGTCTGGACGCCTATTTTACCTGAAATGAAATTGCAAGCAGATACTGAGCATTATTTTGACAATGAAATATTGACACAACAGGCTTTCACGCATGTTCGCTTGATCATTTTTCCCGACGGTGGTATCAGCCGCTTGCGTTTATTCGGAACGGTGGAAAAAGACGTTTTTACATTAGATGAAATTAATAAAATGGCTCCCTCAGTATTTCAAGAAAAAATAAGCAAATGTTGTGGTGCAACAGCTTGGGTTAATAAAATGCTTATCGCTCGACCATTTAAAAACAGCTCTGACCTTTTTGAAAAAGCTGAAACTGCTTGGTTTGCCTGTAAAAAAAAGGATTGGTTGGAAGCTTTTACGCACCATCCACGCATAGGCGACGTGGCGAGCTTGAAGGAGAAATTTGCTTCAACGGCAACGTGGGCATCGGGCGAACAAGGGCGTGTGCAAGAAGCTTCGGATAAAACATTGGAAGAATTAAAAATGTATAATGATTTGTATTTCAATAAATTCAGCTTTATTTTCATCATTTTTGCAACGGGTAAATCGGCAGATCACATGCTGTCTGCTCTGAAAGAACGTTATGACAATGAACCCGTTGAAGAAATAATAAATGCCATGATGGAGCAAAATAAAATTACAAAAATCAGATTGGAAAAATTGCTTTTATGAGTCAAATAACAACCCATATTTTAGATACTTCGCTCGGTAAACCTGCCGCCAATGTGCCTATTCAATTAGAGCAAAAAGCAGCCGATGGCTCTTGGGCAATCATCGAGCAAGGCACGACGAATGCAGACGGACGGGTGTCCGATTTATTAGAAAAAAATACTGTTTTAGCATTAGGCATCTATAAAATGGTGTTTGATACTGAGGGGTACTTCAAAAGTCAAAACATAAAAGGTTTTTACCCGACTGTGGAAATACAATTTTATGTGCGCGATACGACACATTATCACGTTCCATTGCTCTTGAATCCGTTTGGGTATTCGACTTATCGGGGTAGTTAAACAGGCTTTTAAAAAAATATACTTTCTATTTAAATAAAATTATAACACCTTTTATCCATGAAACTCACCCTCACCGACGCCCTCAAAAATCCCATTCTAACGAATCTTAAAACAGCCAATATCGCCTATCAAAATATTTACAAAGGTGATTCGGAAGCGCGGCA
>JAYTON010000678.1:0-1898 GCA_043747725.1 Saprospiraceae bacterium | reverse complement strand
CGACCATTTAGGCTTGGGGCATGATGCGAATTCATTGGATCCCAACCCCGAAGGTAAAATTCACAATGGTGCGGATGATAATGCCAGCGGCACGGCGGGGGTGATTGAATTGGCGCGTTATTTCAAAAATAATGGTAAAAAAGAGCCTTATAATTTGCTTTTTATGTGTTTTTCAGGTGAAGAATTGGGCTTGATTGGCTCTAAAAAATTGGCGTCTGATTCTACTTTTTTCGATGCTTCAAAGGTGAATTATATGGTTAATATGGACATGATCGGGCGCTATCGAACTGAAAAAGGCTTGATGATTCAAGGCATTGGCACCTCTCCTTTGTGGGGAAAAATGATTGATTATATTCCGACGGATATGAAAATAATTAGAGACAGTTCGGGTGTAGGACCTTCGGATTATACCTCATTTTACTTACAAAAACTACCTGTTTTGGGCTTTTTTACGGGTCAACACACCGAATACCATAAGCCGACCGACGACATAGAAACGATTAATTTCGACGGTGAAAAAATAGTTTTGGAATACATTGCCCGCGTGATTGATGCCACTTGCACTTTCCCCAAAATGACATATCAAGAGACGCGACAACCTCAAAATCAAAGTCGTAGTTTTAAAGTTACGATGGGTGTGATGCCCGATTATGCATTCGATAAAAAAGGGATGCGTATCGATGGCGTGACGGATGGTAAACCTGCCTTCAAAGCCGGTATGAAAACAGGCGATGTGATTCTAAAAATAGACGATATGGACATCGAAAACGTGTATGGCTATATGGATGCGTTAAGTAAATTCAAAAAAGGAGAGACCGCAAAGGTTGTTGTTAAACGCGGTACTGAAGAAGTGGTTTTGGATGTAACTTTTTGAAAATCAATCATTTATACTCCTCAATTGCCACGTACCTCGCAATGACGATAAAGTCAATTTATTTCGCTTAAATATAAAATCATGGAATTATCACTCACTACCCCAGCCGTTTTGTTTCCTGCTATATCGCTCTTGTTATTGGCATATACCAATCGGTTTTTAGCCATTTCTACTTTGATTCGCAACCTCAAAAAGCGATTTGATGAAGAAGGCACCGAGCATATTATTGGGCAAATTCGGAACTTGCGGCGGCGTATTTTTCTTATTCGCAACATGCAATGGTTGGGTGTTTTTGCTTTGTTTTTATGCGTTATCAGTATGTTCTTGATTTTTGAAAATCAGCCTATTGTAGCACGAAATGTTTTTTTAGTGAGTATGATGTCACTAATTTTATCATTGGCTATTTCATTGAGAGAAATCCATTTGTCCATAGTCGCCTTGAAATTTGAATTACAAGACATCGAAGAGCATTTAAAAGGTAAGCAAAATATACTGAGGAAGTTAGAAGAAATGGATATTTAAAACAATCTGTTGAATAAGCTCACTATTTCTATACTTTTATACCATTCCTTTTAGTTATGAATTGGGAGTTGGGAATTTTTCAAATAACCGCCAACTCCCAATTATTTCATTCTCCTAAAAGCTCTTTCAGTTTGGCTTCTAAAGCTGGACCTCGAAGATTGCGCGCGATAATCATCCCGTCTTTACCTACTAAAAGTGTGTTTGGAATGCTCTGAACACCATAAGTCCGCGCGGCTTCGTTGTTCCAAAATTTCAAATCGCTGACGTGACTTTCCCAGATTAAGCCATCATCTTGAATGGCTTTCACCCATTTATCTCGCGTTTGATCAAGGCTCACGCTATAAACATCGAAGCCTTTTGATTTGTATTGATTGTACAAACGCACCACATTTGGATTTTCACGGCGACAAGGACCACACCAGCTTGCCCAAAAGTCAATCAATACATATTTACCTTTCAAATCGCTCAACTTCCGCACTTTACCCGTTGTGTCTTCTTGCGC
>JAYTON010000677.1:0-31847 GCA_043747725.1 Saprospiraceae bacterium | reverse complement strand
CCGATTTAGCTCAGCAAAAACTCGCAAGGCATTATTGCAATGTGTATAATAATTACTAAATTTTATGTCAATGAACTTTTTTGAAAGACTACTGAGGGAGGTAATTTTGTTCACTTGTTAATAAATTTTCAAACCTTCATAATCTCGACTCTTGCTTCTTGCAGTGCAGCACTGCCACCCATGTCGGTTAGTACATCATGCGTAAGGGCATTGGCAGACGAGCCACCTTTCATCAGGGAAGACCAATAACCTTGAGGCATACAGACAACGCCTTTTCTCACTTTGTTTTTGATACGAACGTTTAGATAAACTTCGCCTCTTTGGTTGAATACTTTGATGTCGTCGCCGTCTGCTAGGTTTCTTGCTTTAGCGTCCTGCTCATTCATATCTAAAAAAGGTTTTCCTTCTTTTTGAGTGTGCGTTTGGTGATTGGCGCGAGTGCTATTCAAAAAGTTTTTGGTTGATTTTATCGTCAATAAATGTAGAGGAAATTGCGCTCGCTCCTTCTCTGAATAGGCAAAAGGCACGTAATCAGGCAAAGAAGGCGTTATTTCAGGATTGTAAAATAGACATTTTCCCTCTTTTTTACCAAAATTACCTTCTGCGTGGGGCATCCATTCTTCAGGAATATTCATTTTTGCCCACCCTGTTTTTCTAAGCGACTCGAAGGTGATACCTTTTAAATACGGTTTGTCGCTATCCAAAAGACCTTTTACAATATCCAAATCAGAATGATATAAATAAGTTTCTTTAAAACCCATTTCTTTAGAAAGCAATCGAAAGAATTCAGTATTGGTTTTAGCTTGACCCAAAGGCTCAATGGCAGGTTCATTGATATTAAGGTAAGGTGTGCCGTAAGAAGTTAAAATATCCCAATTTTCTAATGCAGTCGTGGCAGGGAAAACATAATCAGCGTAACGAGCAGTATCCGTTATAAAATGGTCCAGTACGATAGTCAATAAATCCTCTCTTTGCAAACCTTTTACCACCATATTTTGATTGGGCATTGTTACTGCTGGATTGGAATTAAAAACAATTAAGGCTTGTATCGCGGGTTTTAAGTCACTATTAGTCAGTGCTTTACCCAATTGTACCATATTAATTTTTCTTGTTTTTTTATTTTTTAATGCTTCGGGAATATCAAGAATTTTGTAGTTAAGGGCATTGCCAAAGAGTTCGTAAGTCATGTTCATTAATCCACCACCCAATTGCCTCCACGCGCCCGTTAAGGCTGGTAACATGGCTACGGCTCTTGCAGCACTTGCGCCATTTGATTGATGTTCCAAACCAATCAAGACTCTGATGAGAGAAGGTTTTCCTTTGGCGTATTCATGGGCTAATTTCAGGATAGTCGTTTCATCTAAGCCTGTAATTTGAGCAACAGTTTTAGGGGAATACTTTTCTACGTGCTGGGTTAATGCTTCAATGCCCATGGTATATTTATCAATATAATCTTGGTCTTGAAGTTTTTCTTTTAAAATAATATGGATAAGCCCCAAAGCCAATGCTGTATCAGTGCCTGGCAATGGTTGAATATGCCAATCCGCTAAAAGCGCAGTTTGTGATTGAAAAGGGTCTATAACGACTACTTTTGCGCCTTTGGTTTTGGCTTTTTCAATAAACGCCCACAAATGTTGATTGGAGTGAACCGTATTTGTTCCCCACAAAATGATGTATCGGCTATGAATAATGTCTTCGGGAAGTACGCCCATTGTTTGCCCATTGGTTGCCATAATACCCGCTACAATCGCATCGCCACAAATCGTTCTTTCCAATTCCGTAGCACCGATATGAGCAAAGAAATTGTCGCCTGCATTGCCTTGAACTTTGCCTTCATTGCCGCCATAACTGAATGGCATGATTGCCTCCCCACCTTTTTCTTTTATAATCGTTTGTAATTGGGTACTAATTTCGGAAATGGCTTTTTCCCAAGTTATCTCTTCAAATTGACCTTCTCCTTTTTTACCTGTTCTTTTTAAAGGATTAAGCAATCTTTTAGGATTAAAGGTGACGGTAGTTGGGTAATCTGCCATCTTATCGCAGAGTTTACCTGCTGTGTAGGGGTTATCGTTATGGGCTTTAAATTCAGTGACTTTATCTTTTGAAACAGTGACTTGCCAGCTACATGAATCGGGACAATCCAAGCAACAAGCACCATTGACTGTTTTGGCAACATTGTTCACCGCACATGAAGATGAGATGAAAGGGATAAGCCCAAGACCAACTGCTCCTTGGGCACTCAATTCAATAAATGTTCTTCTTTTCATTTTAAAACTGTTTTATTGGTTAAAAATAGAGAAAATACTGAGGGGGGTAGCCATTGGCAATACATTAAGGTTGATTTTTTAACTTCGTTTAATGAGCGTTGAATGGAGGTGTTTTACCTTCCAATGTTTTTTATGTTTTGCTAAAACTACTGTTTCCAACCATTGCACTACTGATTGTTTGCCATCTTTGGTCATTGCTGAATTAAGACGGTAAGTAAGCCATGCCGTAGTTTTATCTGTTGTGGTATTGATGAAATCAAAAGTATTGATACGCTTAAAATCTGCTGCTTGATTCATTGTAATTCCTTTCTTGATTAGTGTATCTATATTCCATACCTGACCATATTCGTACAATGAAATATCAGGGGTACAGTAAGTTTTTAGGCTTACTGAATCTCGCTTGGATAAGGCTTCAAACATTTTTACTACGGTTTGCTGTACTTCCTGCTGGTCTTTTGTAAATAGTTGCTGTGCCTGAAGTAATGTTGAAACAGAAATTAGAAGGATTAAAAGGACTATTTTTCTCATTATAAATTTGTTTTTTTGATTGAAAATTAGATAGAATACTGAGGGGGTCGCTCATCTTTCCAATTTAAAGTTTTTATCAACTGCTGGTCGCTTATCCGCATTGGCAACTTTCCAGCCTGTTCGATACATCCAATCAGCCATTTTCTTTAACTTTGGATAATTGATATTTTCAGCATTATCCTGCGGTGTATGATAATCAGGGTGTAAAAGGCTCGTGTACATGAGGGCGGGTATGCCTAAACGGACATAAGGCACGTGGTCACTTCTAAAATACCAGCCCTCGATATGCGTTACTTTGTCCCATTCAGTGTCCAATTTAAAATTAGGTCCTTCTTGGTTGGCAGCCATTGCCATATTGACCAAATCAAGTGAATTTCTATGCGGTGGCAATGAGCCTAAAATCGCGGCACTATCTATATTGTTTCTACCAATCATATCCCCATTTAAAACTGTAACAATGCTTGAAATCGGCACAGTTGGATGAGCTGAATAAAATCTTGAACCCAATAAGCCTCTTTCTTCTGCTCCATGAATGACAAATAGAACCGAACGCTTAGCGGGATATTTTACAAAAGCCCTTGCATTGGCAAGCATAGCAACGTTCACGCTGCCATTATCATCGGCACCGTAATAAATCGTGTCATTTTTGATGGCGTTTCGGATACCATGAGCGTCTGAATGCCCGCTGTATAAAAGGTATTCGGATTTTAATTTGGCGTCTGTTCCTTCTATTTTACCCACAACATTTACTGAGGGGTAAGGATATTTCGACACAATCAGATTGACTTTTAATGTAGCAGTATTGGACTCTATTTCTTTTTTCGCCATAGGATGCAGCCACATAACGGGGACAGTTGTCATGACATCTACATTCGCCCCGCCGTCAATATCGTAAGTGCCTCTTTTAAAATTTTCATTGGCATCCTCCCATGCTTTTTCACCTGTTTCATCAGCGATAATAAGAATGGCAGTAGCACCACGTTTCACTAAAGATTGTCCGTATTTAGTAAAAATGTATCTGCTATACCGCCAAGTGGGCAATGAAACATCCAAATTAATGCCTTTTGCATTGGCTTCAAAAGCTACGATTTTACCTTTAACATTGACCGTCGTATCCATATCTAAAGCGTTCCCCAAGTAAAGAATAGGCGAACTAAGATTAACGTTCGCCATCTGTGAAATTGTCACATCTTGCCAAAGGACTAAAGGTTTATCATTTATTTGGATGCTCGAATTATCACTAATGTGGTTGCGCCATAAGATAAAAAATTGAAAATACGTACCATCGTCACCCGCAGGTTTTATACCTATGGCTTTGTATTTTTCTGCCAACCATGCGGCAGCTTTCAACTCGTCCAAAGTGCCTGCGGAACGTCCTTTGAAATGAGCATCCGCATGGGCATACAAATCGGATTTCAAATCTTCTGTCCGTATCCATTTCAATCCTGGCGGGTTATTGGTTTGAGCAAACAAGGCATTTGTCACAAGTATCAAAACACAGAGAGGAAGCAATTTTTTCATTTTTAATTAATTTTTATTTTGAAATAATGGGTAAAAATAGGGAAAATACTGAGGGGTTAACCTCTTCAATAAGCCAATTTTTTAGCATCAAACACTACTTTCCCTTCAATCATAGTCAAAATACTGGTTGTTTTGGGTAAGTCGTTTAAAGGCACTTTGAATATATTTTGAGACAATATCGCTAAATCCGCAACCTTGCCGATTGTCAATGTGCCTTTTGTGGTTTCTTCAAATTCTGCAAAGGCTGAACCATACGTATAAGCCCGAACTGCTTGTTCTCGAGTGATGGCTTCGGTTGGGCGGTCTGGATTAATAGCGGCAAACATAATGTTTAAATAAGGATTAAGTAGTCCGTCAGAACCCAAGGCAAGCGGAATGCCTTTATCAAGGAAGGTTTTAAGCGAGAAGAAAGGTGAATTTTTCCCGTACCGTGTTTGATAAATATCAACCAAAGTCAAATGCGCAGGGTTTTGTACAATAACAACACCCAACTCCTTTGTCCTTGGGATTAAATCTTCTACAACCCCATCACCATGTTCAATTCTGAACCGTTTCTGCTGCCAATTGATACTGGGTCCCACTTTTTTCATAGCATTAAAAAGAACTTCAACAGGTTTATCACCTGCACAATGTACCAGCAATTGGTCTTTCCAATCCAAACATTCCCGAACCATTAACTCAATTTCTGCTTGGTTAAAATCTAAACGTCCGTACCAATTGGGTGTATCTTTGTAGGCGTTTCTGAAAGCTGCACCCCGTTCAATAGGTGTACCATCAAGTATCCATTTAGTCCCCATCACTTTTATGGGTTTGTCTTTAAATGGCATAAACGGCAAATCACGCCCTTCTTTGACCATTCTTGCATCTTTTGAAGTTGATGGAAACCGAATGGCGTGCATTCTAATTGGAATATTGGCTTTATCCCAAACTTTTAAGAAGCGTTCCGTTGGAAAGAAAGCCATATTTTGGACGGATGTTATGCCAAATTGGAGGGCTTCATCTCCATAAGCTTTGTATTGCTGCATCGCAACCTCATCAGGGGTGCGTTCCGCTAATTGACGTAGGAAGTTCCAGCTTGCATATTCATAGAATTTGCCATTGAGCACCTTGGAATTGCCTACACGTTCATAACGTCCACCAAAAGGGTCAGTTTCGGTTTCAGCAATTCCCATGTCCTGCATCGCTTTGGTGTTCATAATGAAACCATGCCCGAAATAAGTACCCAGTAAAACAGGGTTGTTGGGGCATAACTTATCAAGTGATGAACGATTGGCTTCTGGATTAAGCACGACATTGCCGCCAATTATCCCCAAAATCCAATTACCCGCTTTTTCTTTGGCGGTTGTTGCCTTTATTTGAACCACGACTTCCTCCCAAGTTGGTTCTTGTTGCGGCAATTTTAATTGTGTTCCTATGGGATTAGGCGACAGATGATAATGGGCATCATTGATACCAGGGATGACGAGATTGCCTTTTAAATCAATGCGTTTGGTGTTAGTTCCTGCCAATTTTATGATGTCAGCAGACGTTCCAACGGCAACGATTTTTCCGTCTTTAATAGCCAGAGCTTCCACATACGAACTAACTGAATCAGCCGTAAAAATAGAGCCATTGTATAAAATACAATCAGCCGCCTCTTTTTGACAGGCTGTGACTATTACCGTAAGACTTAGCAATATGAATAATAAGTGGTTAAATTTTTTCATTTTTACTTGATTTTAAAAGATAAAAGGATTGTTTTTTATTGAAATACTGAGGGGGGCTAATTCTTAAAATCATTTCTTTTTAGGAGGAACAGCTTCCATCAATAAAGTATAAGCCTTATTTAATGCTATGTCGCCTTCTTTAGACCCTTTAAAATGTCCCAAACGCACGACGACCAAATCATGTGAAGGAATAATCGTAACGGATTGCCCACCTGCACCCAACATCATGTAAGCATCTTTGGGAATTGGGCGTTTACCATCACCATTTATCCAAAATAAACCACCATAAATCGGTCGTCCATCAGCAACCCAAGGTTCGGCGAGGGTGCTGACAAATTTGGCAAAGCCTTCGGGCAAAATACGCTCGCCATTCCAGACACCATCTTGCAAATACAGATTACCCAAGCGCGCCCAGTCACGACCCGAAGCAAATTCATAGCCTTGCGTCAAAAAATTACCATAAGGGTCTGTTTCCATAACCATTGTGCGAACGCCAATTTTGTCAAATAAAGCGCGTTGAGGAAAGGTATGATACACTTCTCCTATTTTTTCAATACCCAATCGATTGAGGTAGTTAGTCAGTACAGGGTCGGAATTGCGGTAGCGACCGATGGTATTCGGTAGCCATTGTTGAGGCAAATTGGCAGCATATTCAAACGAATTGACACCACCCGTGTAGAGATATAAATGGTCAGGATAGCCCAAAGCGGGGTCAAAATCAGGGTCTTGGGGCGCACGGCAATATAATCCGCTCGACATATGCATGATGTCCATGATTCTGATTTTAGACCTTTCATCGCCTTTGCCTTGCCATTGCGGAATAGGGGCGGGCTGTTCTAAAGTATAAACGCCGCGTTTCATCAAAATACCCATAATAGTCGCTGAAAGGCTTTTACCCATTGACCAGCTTTCTAAAGGTGTATCTTTGGTAATGTTCTCGCCGTAACGTTCAGCAATGATTTTACCTTTATAGGTGACTACAAAAGCAGCCGTTAGTGCTTCGGTGGGTTCAAAGGCAGCTTTTAAGGCTTGCTCTACTTTTGCTTTATCTATTTCGGCAGGCATGGGGTCTTTGGGCAACATATCGCCCATGGGCCAAGGCGTTGTAGTGGCATTTGGTAGATTGCGCACAACTTTTTGAGGCTTATAATTCAAGCCAGTGCTGCCTTCTGTTAAGCAGACACAACCTTGATCGCCCGTATATATGGCGGTACGGGTGACACCATTCGGCAAAGTAATGGAAACGGTCTTTTTTACATAATCCACGACGGGTTTGCCCACCTTAGCTCGTTCCGCATAAGGACTTGTGAAATAGCCCACATTTTCAGCCGCAAATTCGGGTTTTAATCCTGTTATAAAAACAGCAGAACACATTATTTTAGCATATCCAGCCGTATTGTGCGAGAGGGCATCACCAGGCGGTGCTTTGTACGCTGTTTTTAATTGAAACTTTTTGCCGCGTTCAATTAATGTATTGGCTGTAGTTGGCGCTTCTACTTTGGGCTTTGAATTGCATGATGAGAAAAAGGCAAGGGCTAATAATAGTCCGAATGTACGTATTGATTTCATAATGAATGATTTTTTAAATGTGAAAAGTTGGTGAAATACTGAGGGGGTATTTTCAAACAGGCAATTTAAGAATAAATATTGACCCTTCGTTTTCTATACTTTCTACTTCAAGTATTCCCCCATGCCCTTTTGTCACAATATCATAAGCCAATGAAAGTCCTAAACCTGTGCCAGAACCTGTTGGTTTTGTTGTGAAAAACGGTTGAAAAACTTTAGCTCTTACACTTTTGGGCATCCCTGTACCGTTGTCTTTTATTTTTATAATTACTTGATTTTCAATAAATTGTGTAGAGAGTATAACGGTAGGTTTATAAGATACCCCCTCAGTATTTTGCTTATTTTTTTCATTAACAGCATAAAACGCATTATTAATCAAATTCAATAAAACCCTTCCAATATCTTGTGGAATAACTTCTATTTTAGGCAAATTTTCATCTGCAACCAATTCATAATCAGCATTAAAAGCATTGTCTTTTGCTCTTAAACCATGATACGAAAGTCGCAAATATTCATCCGTCAATTTATTAATATCCGTCAATTCTTTTACGCCCGTACTTGCACGAGAGTGTTCGAGCATACCTTTCACAATACTGCTTGCTCGCTTGCCGTGATGATTGATTTTCTCTTGGTTGGAGGTTAAATCGGTTAATAATTCTTCAATATAAGTTTTATCAATGTCGGATTTATGGATTTCATCATTGAGGTCTTTTGCTAAATCCACACTCAATTCAGAGAAGTTATTGACAAAATTCAAAGGGTTTTGTATTTCATGGGCGATACCTGCGGTAAGCTCACCGAGGGAAGCGAGTTTTTCGGATTGGATGAGTTGGGCTTGGGTGGATTTGAGTTTGGATAAAGTCGCTTCGATTTCTTCATTCTTTTCTTGAAGTAAATTTTTCGCTTTCTTTTCCTTTTGATTATTGCGATAAAGAAATAACGCAACAATAAGGAGCAATGCCAAACCCGCCAATAGTCCATACTGTTTCAGTTGATTTTGATACGTTATTTTAGTTGTTTCAATCTCTTTTTGACGGGCTTCCTCTTGGGCTATCATAGCTTGTAAGGCTTGCATATTGCCAGCACCGAACAAACTGTCTTTGGTTGTTGTGGCTAATTTGTAGTAATGAAAGGCTTCTTTGGTGTCTTTATTGTCATATAATTGCGATAAAAGTGTACTGGATTCAAAAATGCCTTGTTTAAAAGAAATAAGTTGTGCTGTTTCAAGGCTGCGTTTGGCGTAAAAGATACTGGAATCGGTTTGGTTTTCCTTTTTGTACAATTTGGCAGCTTCAATAAATGTAAGGGCTGCTTGATACTGATTGTTATTTTTACTGGCGTATATTATTCCTTTATGATAGTAATCTAAAGCTAATGAATCATTGCCTAATTTGGCATAAATATTTCCAAAAATTCTATGAGAAGAGGAACGCACAGAACGAACATTTATACGCTCTTTATCAGCCAGTTGGATATAGAATAAAGCAGAATCCAATTGGTTCATTTGTTCAAAAATATTAGCAAGATTCTCTTTTGCATATATTTTACTATCCTCGTGAATGACAAGGTCGTTTTCTAATCGAGCAAAATATAAGGCTTTGGGGTAATCTTTTAGGGTATTATAAATTCTGCCAATAAAAACAATGGGACCGATTTTATTGATAGCCAATTTACTGTCCTCTGCCAGTTTCAAGGCTTGGAACTCTATTTCTAAAGCCTTGGGCAGATTGCCTAAATCATGAAATACAGCACCTTTAACGGCAGTAGCCCAAATCTCCATAAAAGGAAATTTGTTTTGCCTTGCCAAAGAGATGGCTTGTTCTGTATAGAATAACGCCGAATCTTGATTTGTAGCGCGATATACATTACCTATTTCAGTCATAAGAGAAATGCGACTTGAATCATTTTTTGCTGCGGATAGTTGATTTTTCAACCGCACAAAGTCTCTATTGCTTTGCGAAAAGCCAATATTTCCTACTAATATGAGGAAAAGTATTGCTAATAAAGTCTTCATCATCCATTGGTTTTAAAAGGTAAAGTAATAATAAACTCCGTTCCGACCCCCTCCCGATTATCTCGGGATGTACCATCCGTACTTTCTACTTCTAAAGTGCCGCCGTGTCCTTTCGTCACAATATCATAAGCGAGTGAAAGTCCTAAACCAGTACCTTGCCCCGTCGGTTTAGTGGTGAAAAAGGGTTGAAAGACTTTGGCTTTGGTTGCTTCGGACATGCCTGTGCCGTTATCTTTGACTTTTATAATTATTTGATTGTCAATTTATTGCGTTGTTAAAGATACTGAGGGGGTGTTGATTCAATCAAAATACTGAACTTTTCAAAGGCATATCGGCATATTGCCATGCTTTGTCATACCGATATTTGACTAATTGTGCTTCCGATTTTTTACCTTGTT
Source organism: Saprospiraceae bacterium (assembly GCA_043747725.1). Taxonomy (GTDB): domain Bacteria; phylum Bacteroidota; class Bacteroidia; order Chitinophagales; family Saprospiraceae; genus JAAFJT01. The sequence goes on along the minus strand of JAYTON010000677.1, from coordinate 21,847 downwards.
TTAATAAAGCTTGGTACAAACCGATGAGTGCCCACCCATTTTCTTTATATTTTTTCAAATCTTCTCGATATATTTTTTCTGCTTCAATGTATTGACGGGCGTCGATGAGAACACGACCGAGGCTGTGCCGAACCGAGAAAAACCAGTCAGGCGGTTCATTATAAAACAGGTTATCTTCTTTTTCAACCCCTTTACGGAAAACCGAAAGAGCAGTTTGTAGGTCACCTTTGCGGTAAGCTATTTCACCCTCCAATACATATTTCGCAATGGATACAATCATAGTCGCTTTAGTGCTATCCGAGAAATTTATTTTGGCAATAGTGGTGTCAGCTTCTAATTTTTTCAATTTCGATAAACATTCCTGAGCCATTGAGGATTTACCGGTGGAGGCTAATGCCATGCCTTGAGCGTATGCCCATATTGCCAACGGATAAGCAAGTGTATCATGGGGTTTAGGCTCTGCCAAAATTTTATCCCACATCGAAAATTTAATCATGATGTGCCAAGGTATAGTATAGAACATTTGTAAAGACAACTGATCGGGCAAATTCATCCCCTTATCGGCTACATAATGCGCCAAATACTGACTGGCTTCAAGGGCTTTTTCACCCCGTCCTTCAAGGGCGGCACAGGCAGCGAGGAAGTGCCAATTGTGTGGATAATAACCAATCGGATATACACCCGCCGCATGACAAGCCTCTATATAATTGCTATCAATATGCACTGCTCGCTCGTTAGCCAGTGCTCCTTCGTGGTAATGACCCGTATTGATATAGGTATGCGAAGGCATATGCACGAGATGCCCACTGCCCGGTATCAAAGTGCGCAACGTGTTGGCGTAAGGAATACACCGTTCAGGGTTGTTACTGGCTTCCGTAGCGTGTACGTAGAGGTGAACGGCTTGGGCGTGTTGAGGATTTTTTTTCAAAATACCTTCTATAATGTCTATTATTGCGGGCGTCCAAGGTTTCGGTTCACCTGATTTAGTCCAAAGATCCCAAGGATGCAAATCCATCAAAGACTCAGCGTAGAGTGCGGCTATATCATAGTCGTTTGGAAATTGCTCATGTACTATTTTTAGTTCATCAGCATATGCTTGATAAAATGGTTTTGGGTCATCTTCTGCCTTTTTGGGATAGCGTTTTGAAAGAGCAATAATTAGGGCATTTTCTTTTGGACTACAAAGATGGGCGCGCATGCGGGCATTCAGAATTGCCTCGTTTGCTTCTTTCATAACATCTTTGCTCATTGTTGAATTGTAGTTGGGTCCGAGCACATACCCTAATCCCCAATAGCAAGAAGCACAATTCGGATCCTGCCGAATAGCTTCCTTAAAAGAACGAGCAGCCTCTGCATGATTGAAACCATAAGCCAAAATCAACCCCTGGTCGAAATACTTTTGAGCCACTTTAGATTTAGTAGTGATAGGGTAGGTGAAATGTTCGGTTAATCCGGCAAACAAGGGTACAAGCGTACCATCGAACCCAGGTGGGGTATTTAGCACGGCTGTTTTAGGTCCACAAAAGCGAATGGGTGGAACGGCTGCTGAATTAGCACTATTATTTGTTTTAATTAATGTCTTTTGTTGATGGTTGCAACTGAGAAGCAGTAGCAATAGAGCGAGGTGATAGATTTGATTTTTCATTTGGAGAATATTTTAATTTTTTAATGATAAAATTTTGGAAATAAGTCTTCAAATACTGAGGGGGTGGTTCTTTATTTCTCATTTCCAACCAATAAATATATGCAATAATCATTTTATTACCAACTGGAATTACGCAACAACTCCGCTATCAGAATACCGATATAAGTGCCTGTGGCATTGCCCAATGCACCCACTAAAATGCCTGGCAAGGTCAAGTTATTTCTATTGAGGTTTCTTGAAAGTGCCATTGCCGTAGCTGTGCCGCCGATGTTGGCTTGGGAAGCGATGGAAACGATGTCCCAATCTACCTTGAATAATGCACCAATGCCAAATATTATAAGCTCATGAATGCTGACTAATATGCAGGTATAATACCTAAATTGGCAACCACTGCAGTTATTAATATGACCAAAAGCTCCGTACCCAGATGCTTGAAAAATGGCTTAGTACTGTGAGCCATTCAGATAAGGCAATATTAAATAGTAAAACTGATAGAATAGAGAGCGAATCACTGAACATTGAATAGGGTTTTTCATAGTTAAAAGAAATCGCTTGTAATATAAAAATTCTATTTCGTAATTTTTAGATTAATATATTATTGCCTATTCTAAGTGATTTTCGGCTACCCTGTTTTTGGTTTTTTGATTTAAAATTATAGAGAATACGATGGTATGAGTCGCCCTATAAATTGCCTCGTAAGGCGACATCAACCTTTCATTTGGTTTTGGATTTTTGATTTATTTGAATGGGCGTTTTCATTATACCATAAAGTAAGAGCGATTTATCCCCAATACCAAGGACTTGAGGACGAAAGGGGTGTTTGACTGTCCGAAGCATAGGTTTCATTTATCAGAGCTTTTTTGAGGCTGTCTTTTGTTAATATAAAATTAAGGAAAAAGTGAACTGGTGAGTGGATAAAATTTTGAGATTAATGAAGCTTTTTACCCGTTTTAAACCAATTTCGGTTTCTTAAAAGTCAATGAAACACTCGTTCCATTGTTGATTTCATAATTCAATTGCCCATCCAGCTGTTTTGTTAATAACATAATTAATTGCGTACCAAAACCGGTGCCCTTGGGTTTGCCATTTATGGGTTTTCCAATGCCATTATCTGATATTTTCAGTAAAAGATTGCCGTCCCCGTAATCTCGGGATGGACTATTAATATTTACGATATCGTGATGTTCAATCATACTGATTTTTATTTCTCCTTTTTCTTTTTCCTTAAAAGCATATTTCAAGGAATTGGTAATTAATTCATTGGTAATCAAGCCAATAGAAATAGCGGTGTCCACGTCTAAAACCAATTTAGGCATATTGCATTCAATTTTGATGCGCCCATCTGCATTAAAAGAATCGAGGATACTTTCGCTCAGATTGATAAAATAATCCCGCATTTCTATCGTCGCCAAATGCTCTCCTTGATAGAGTTTTTGATGTATAATGCCCATCGAATGAATCCGATTTTGGCTCGTCAATATTGCCGATTGTACTGAGGGGTCTTCAATTTGAGACATTTGCAATTGTAATAAACTTGATACAATCTCCAAATTGTTTTTGACCCGATGATGAATCTCTTTCAATAGCAGTTCGTTTTCTGCATTTTTAACAGTGAGCGAAGCTTGGGATGTTTTGAGTTGAGATAAAGTTATTTCGATTTCCTCATTTTTGCCTTGTAAAATCGTATTGACTTTTTGTTTTTGTCGATTGTTTCTGTAAAGAATCAAAGCTATACCTGCAAAAACTGCCAATGTGCCAACAAGGATTGAAAGTTTGATTTTATTTTTATAGTCCGCCTTTGCGGCTTCTATTTGTTGAATTCGTTCTTTTTCTTCAAAAGTAAGCGAAACCAAACGTTTAACCTTATCTTGACTGTATAAGCTATCCTTCGCAGCAATGGCTATTTTGTAGTATAGCAAGGCTTCAGCATCGTTTTTACCTTCAAATAAAGTAGATAAATTTTGACTGCTTTTCAAAACACCCTTGGCATTAATCCCTTTTTGCGCAAAGGTCAAGGCAAGTTTAGCATAATAAAAAGTAGAATCACTTTGAGCCGTTTTCTCATACAATTTTGCCATCCTAAAATAGCCTTCATACAGGTCTGAATACCTATTCTCATGCATAGCGACTCCAATGCTTTGTTGATAAAAAGCATGGGCTTGATTCCTATTATTTTGAGCAAGGGCAACATCCCCCAAGAGATAATAAATAGTAGCCAATATGCTTTCCTTCTGCATTTTAGCCAATGGCAAAGCCTCGTTTAAATAGACAATCGCCGAATCCAATTGATTCAAATTGTAAAAACACTCCGCTATATTCGAAAGGTAAACTGATTTTGAACTGACAATGGGCTTATAAACGGTTTGATAAATAGCGTAACATTCACGCATAGTCGTCAAAGCTTTTTGCCATTCGCCTTGTTGAATATACAAATCAGCGGTATTGTTCAAGATAACGGCTACTCGGTCGGTATCCCTAATTTTCATATTCAACTCCTTAGCTTGATTATACATTTTCAACGATTTGGCATAATCGCCTAAAAATTTGAATGCCGCTGCCATCGTGTTCAATGCCCGCGCCTCACCTGAGGAATAGTTGAGCGTGCGCGATAGTTCATAAGCTTGTTGTCCTAAAAGATATGTCTGATCAGGTTTAGTGTGCCGATATTCAAAGCCTAATTCGATGAGGGCAATGACCCGATTGGTATCATTTGGTAATGTTTTGAGTTCATTTAATAAGCTATCTCTTAGAGCAAAAGATTGTGCATTTGAAGCAAAACCTAATAATAATGAGCATAGAACTATTGAAAAATTGTTTTTCATTCCCATTGAGGATTATGAATATGGTAGTGTTAAATATCTCCCTCAAATATATTCAATCATTGGAGTTTTTATGGATAAAATTGATTGAAATACTGAGGGGGTGTTTTAAACCAAAACACCCCTCAGTAAAATTGACGTTTTTAACTTACCTATCATATTTTCATTGTAGCAAGCTATTTATCCTTATTTTATTGGTTTTCCTTAGTCAACTATCAGTTTAACGACAGTGTTGTCATTCTGATTTTGAATATGGACGAGGTACAGACCTTAGATTTGAGCTTTTTAGTGGAGCAATAACCTCTATTCGCTATATCAAGAGCTACTTTTGCCGAATATGAACGATTTCCTTGAGCCATAATAATTGGCGAGTAATGCCTTAATAATTAATTAAATCCTCAACACTGGGTTGTCGAGAAAAAGTGTCCAGTAATTCTAATTGCAGATTAGTCAAAGGTTTGTCTAACGGATGGTGTTGTCATTTTTCAAATTATTTTGTTACAAAATTAAGTTTATTTATGAAAAAATGAAAGAAATTCTGGAAACAAAACTCTTTATCTTGATTTTCATTTTAACTTTGAATTAAAATTATCTTTTAATCCTCCACAAGCTCTTTATTCTTCCTCAACTCAATCACTTTCACTATGAACAGAAAAGAATTTCTCACCAACTCAGCTTTAGGAGTCGTAGGACTAACAAGCCTTTTGACTGCTTCTTGCAAAAACGCTACTTCAGAAACAAAATCTCCAGATGCAACGTCTGTTACGGCAGACAATTTTGAACTGAACGAAACTACCATTTCTGACCTTCAAGAAAAAATGGCTTCGGGCAAATACAGTGCTGAACAAATCACTAAAATGTATTGGCAACGCATTGAAGACATTGATAAAAAAGGGTACGCTTTAAATGCTGTCATTGAGTTAAACCCTGATGCCCTCGCTATCGCAAAAACAATGGATGATGAAAGAAAAGCAGGCAAAGTGCGCGGTGCTTTACATGGCATTCCTATTTTAATAAAAGACAATATTGACACCGCCGATAAGATGATGACGACGGCAGGTTCATTGGCTTTAGTCGATCATAAGGCTTCAAAAGATGCTTTTATTGTCAAAAAACTTCGAGACGCAGGAGCAGTTATTTTGGGTAAAACCAATTTATCGGAATGGGCAAACTTCCGTTCGAGTCAATCATGTTCGGGTTGGAGTAGTCGGGGTGGTCAGACCAAGAACCCTTATATTTTAGACCATAATCCATGTGGGTCGAGTTCCGGTTCGGGCGTTGCTGTGTCGGCTAATTTATGTGTGGTCGCGGTGGGCACTGAAACGGATGGCTCGGTGACGTGTCCTGCTTCCACCAATGGGGTAGTGGGGTTGAAACCGACTGTCGGATTGTTGAGTCGTTCAGGTATCATTCCGATTTCGCATACACAGGATACGGCTGGACCGATGGCAAGGACGGTCAAGGATGCAGCCATTCTTTTAACCGCTATGACAGGTTTGGATACTGATGATGCGAAAACAAAAGAAAGCGACGGCAAAGCGGTGGCTGATTACACCACGTTTTTAGACCCCAATGGCTTGAAAGGCAAAAGAATAGGTATTGAAAAAAAGAAATATACCAATCAATTTCTCATGCGGCTGTTCGACAAAGTGGTGAATGATATGAAACAGCAAGGCGCTGAAATCATAGAAATTGAATTTTTGGATAAAATAAATGCCAATGGCGAGGCAGAGTTTACGCTCATGTGCTATGAATTCAAATATGGCATCAATAAATATCTATCAACAGCTGATTCGCCAATGAAAACATTGCAAGACCTCATTGATTTTAATAAAAAAAATGAAGATCAAGCCATGCCCACTTTCAAACAAGAAACCTTTGAGAAGTCCGCTAAGAAAGGCGATTTAAACAGCAAAGAATACCTGAAAGCCTTAGAAAAAAGCCACAATGGGTCAAAAAAAATCATTGATACTGTCATGCAAACCCATCATTTGGATGCCATCGCAGGGCTGACAATGGGACCCGCTTGTAGCATCGATACCATCTATGGTGACCGTTGGGGCGATGTTTTTTTCACTGCTCCTGCTGCTACGAGTGGTTATCCGCATATCAGTCTGCCTTGCGGTAAAGTTTATGACTTGCCAGTTGGTTTATCATTTTTCAGCGGGGCATATACTGAGGGGGTACTGCTTTCTATCGCTTATGCTTACGAACAGACTACTAAACATCGGATGATGCCGACGTTTAAAAAAGCCTTTTTGGGGTAGGTAATTAGAATCAGGATTAGTAGAATTTTTTAAGGATTTAATAGGATTTTGTCGCACTCGGAAATCCTATTAAATCCTTAAAAAATTTTGTTTTACAAATAATCCTCATCATCATGATCGCTCAATGCTTTTCTGCCGATATAAATGCAATCTTTATAACTTTCTGCGCATTGATAATGCACATTATTCGGGTCAAATTTATGCCGCGCTATTTTATCAGCCATAATATTTTTAAAATTATATGGTTCATCGAACTCCATTAAATACGTTTCATAGACATAAGGCAACATCTCTGCTGCTTTCAATTGCGTCTGTCGGAGTAATACTAACCGAACCGCTTCACGCCAATCTTCATGGGCTTCTATGGGGAAAGGTTCTTTGAAATCCCTTAAATACATCAAACACTCTTCAAACTCGTAGTCTTGATCCAATTGAAAATTATCATAATAATAAGCATGGGCTTCTTTGGTTTCTTTGTTTTCAACAGCTTCTACGAAAGCTTTGATGTTTTCAGAACCCCAAAACAATCTGTGACGATATGGTGTGTGAACAACTGGCTCAGTTGGCTCAACTACTTGAGGCGTTGTCAGTGCCAAGTTTTCTTTTTCCCGCAATTTTATATGCCGATAGATTCCCAAATACATATCTTCCTTTTCACCGCGAACATCCGGTAAATTAATCAAGCCGGCTGTATTTTGGTATAAATCAAAATACTGATACAAGGGCGGCATGCTCGTTGTTGAAACTTCTTCGGCGTCTTCGTTATTATCTTCCTCCTGCGATTCTCCGTACTTAAATAGTTCGTAATATTGCCATTTGTTGCCAATAATGATGGCGTCGGCGTATTCATCGTATTCTTCTTTTAAAAACGATATGCACAAATCAATCTCTTCGGGAGTCACAATCGGAATAAATGGACAAGCCCGAATATGCCGTGACCAATATTCAAAATCTTTACAGATGCGCACCAAAGGCAGTTGAATTAATCCTGCTCGCCATTCACATTGCAGATTGAACAACTTTTTCTGCAATATCATATCAATATATTCATCGGCAAGGTTGATAAATCGCGATTTGAAATACTCCGTTCCACTTTTATAACTCTCCTGATTTTGAAACATTTGGTACTTTTTCGGCGCATATTCATCAATAAAAGCATCAATCGAATTAGGGTCAAACTTCTCGAAGTAGTCCAAATATTCTTGTTTGGTTTTCAATTCTTCTGTGAATTGTTCCAAAGTCCAAGTAGAGTAATCTATAGGTTCATGTCGTGGTTTTCTCATTCTTTTTGATATTATGTTAGAAAATTGTGTTTTTAATTGTGAAAGCGAAGGCTATCTCAATTTGAAACGGTCAATATGGGTGTGCTGTTTCACTTTTTGAGGGGTTTATACTGAGGGGTGTTAATTGATATAGTTGAATATTCAAGGATTAGATGATGAGAATGAATTTATAAAATCAAAACAAGCGTGCCTATAATAATGAGTACCGCACCAATCGCTGTTTTAATGGTCAATGCTTCGCCCAAAAAAACGATGGATAAAACAATGGTCAATGCCACACTCAATTTATCAACGGGCGCGACTTGTGAGACTTTTCCTAATTGTAAGGCTTTGAAATAAAATACCCATGATAAACCTGTGGCAACACCTGAAATCACTAAAAATAAAAGGTTATGTTTAGATAAAGTCGAAATACCTTTCGCTTCGCCTCTTGCCAACACAATGCCCCAAGCGACAAATAATATGACAATTGTTCTGATAGCTGTTGCCAAATTGGAGTTGACATTCGCAATCCCGATTTTAGCAAAAATGGCTGTCAAAGATGCAAATAAGGCTGATAATAGAGCATAAATCCACCACATATTGTTTGTTTTTGTTGATTTATGGGATAAAAACCCAATTCATATTTTACAGTTATACAATGAAATAAAATTCTTAAAAGACATTAATACAAATATAGGATTAAAAGCGATTAACCTTTAAATTTGATTACATTTGACAAAAAAATGCCCTTTTACTGAGGGGGTGCTTCATCATTCAACATTCATCAATACTCGTGAAAAACAATCAAACAACCATCGAAATATGCGCTCAATCCATCACTTCTGCTATCGCAGCTCAGGAAGGAGGCGTCAATCGGATTGAATTATGCACGGCTCTTGAAGTCGGCGGTTTGACGCCCAGTGCTGCTACCATTGTTGAAGCCAAACGGCTATTGACCATTGATATATGCGTCCTCATTCGCCCACGGGCAGGGGATTTTCTTTATTCCGATATTGAATTTGAGATTATTAAAAAAGACATTCTTTTTTGTAAAGAGCAGGGGATTCAAGGCGTAGTGGTAGGCATTTTGAAAGAAAATAAGGAATTAAATGTCGATAAAATGCGTGAATTAGCAACTTTAGCGCGCCCCATGCAAGTCGCCTGCCATCGGGCATTCGACCAAACACCCGACGGATTCGCCGCTTTGGAGCAATTGATAGAATTGGGATTTGATAGGGTACTCACCTGCGGTCAGGCGGAAAATGTGGTCGCTGGTAAAGATAAATTAAAACAATTTGTTGAAAAAGCGAAAGGTCGCATCGCTATCATGCCCGGCAATGGCGTCACGGTGGAAAATATAGCCGATATTGTCTCTTATACACAAGTGACAAACATCCACCTCACTGCCAAACAATTGATAATAAGCCCCATGAAAGGTATTAATGACGGACTGTTCGGTATCAAAGATTCAATTGACAATAATTATTATGAAACGAGTTTGGAAATAGTGAAACGAGCAGTGGAAGTAGTTAATGGTTAATCGTTTTCTACTTTTCACTTTTCCCCGAAGGAATTCATTCGGAACACTATTATTCGATTTTCACTAAACCAATCCCGCCAAATCCAACAAAAATGCCCATTCTCTCGCCGTCTCTTTAAATCGCTCGAAGCGACCCGAAGCACCGCCGTGACCTGTATCCATATTGCAATACATGTAGAGTGGGTTTTTATCAGTTTTCAACGTTCGCAATTTAGCCACCCATTTAGCCGGCTCCCAATATTGCACTTGCGAATCGTGCAAACCTGTCGTGACGAGCATGGTAGGGTAGTCTTTGGCTTCCACATTATCGTAAGGCGAGTAGGATTTCATGTAATCGTAGTAGGTTTTATCTTTTGGATTGCCCCATTCGTCAAATTCGCCTGTCGTAAGCGGAATACTTTCATCAAGCATCGTCGTCACTACATCCACGAACGGCACTTGAGCAATAACGCCTTTCCAAAGCTGTGGTTTCAAATTAATCACCGCCCCAATCAACAAACCACCTGCCGAGCCGCCCATACCAAAAAGCTGCTGCTCCGATGTGTACCCCTCAGTAATGAGGTGTTCTGCACAGGCGTTGAAGTCATTGAAGGTATTCATTTTTTTTAAGAACTTACCGTCTTCATACCATTGTCTCCCGAGCTCCTGTCCACCACGTATATGCGCAATGGCGAACACAAAACCTCTATCTAAAATGCTCAATCGCGGCGACGAAAAGAACGGATCCATCGAATGCCCATACGAGCCATAGCCATACAGCAAAAGCGGTGCTTTTGCACCCTTTTTGACCATATTTTTATTGTAAACCAAGGAGATCGGCACTTTTACACCATCCGCTGCGGTGGCATAAAGGCGTTCAGCATGATAATTTTCAGGCTTGAATGAGGCATCTAAAATGGCTTCTTGCTTCAATAAAGTAAACGTTTTTGTTGCCATATTGAAATCATAAACCGTACTGGGCATCGTCAAACTGGTGTAGCCTAAGCGCAAAGTATCGGTATCATAATCGGGATTCATGCCCGTGTATGCCATAAAAACGTCCTCTTGAAATGGGATATAATAAGCGTCACCATCAGTTGGCAACACTTGCAGTTGCGTCAAACCATTTTGGCGTTCACTCAAAACGATGAATTTTTTAAAAATATCCAAACTTTCTAAAAGCGTATCGGGTCTGTGGGGAATCAAGTCTTTCCAATGATTGCGCGTTGTGGCGTCGGTATCGCTGCAAGTCATCAATTTGAAATTTTTGGCATCCCAATTGGTCAGAATATAAAATGTATCGCCTGCATGATTGATAGAAAATTCGTGGTTGCGCAAACGGGTTTCAAAAAGGCGAAATTCACCATTTGGATTGTCAGCTTCGAGGATTCGGTACTCGTTGGAAAGTGTTGAGTATGAACCGATTATGAGATATTTTTCAGATTTAGATTTATAAATAACGCAGCCATAAGTCTCATCCGTTTCATGCCAAATGCACTCATCTACTGAGGGGTCAGTGCCAATCACGTGCTTGAAAATTTTATAAGAGCGCAATGACTCATCCTTCCGATTGTAAAAAACGGTTTTGTTATCGTTCGCCCAAACGCAACTGCCAGTGGTGTTTTCAAGCGTTTCATGCAGGATTTCACCTGTTTCAAGATTCTTAAAATAAATGGTATAAATCCGACGACTTACCGTATCGACGCCGTATGCTAACCATTTATTATCGGTTGAAACCGCACGACCACCGACTGTAAAGTATGAAAAGCCCTTTGCCATTTCAGGAATATTGAGCATTATATCTTCATTTGCCTCTAAATTGCTTTGTTTACGGCTATAAATCGGGTATTCCTGTCCTTCTTCGAAGCGCGTGAGGTAATAATAGCCATGATATTTAAACGGTACACTCATATCCGTTTGAGCGAAACGGGCGACAATTTCCTTGAAAAGTTCGGCTTGCAAAGGCTTTGTATGCGCCGTTTTTTCATCCAAATAAGCATTTTCAGCATTTAGATAGGCAATCACTTCAGGATTTTCACGCTCATTGAGCCAATAATAATTATCGATGCGCACATCGTCATGCGTAATGAGTTCTTTCGGGATTATTCGAGCAACAGGTTGATTGAGCATATGCTGATTGATTTTATTTTTATAAAAAAAAAAATTAAGGTGCGAAATTAAAATTTTTTCTCAATTATATAATCAATCATGGGCAATAAGTAATGGGCAATAGGTAATAAGTAATGGGCAATAAGTAACATTATCTGTTACCCATTGCCCATTGCCCATTACCCATTACTTATTGCCTATTACCTATGGCAATAACACGCGGTCAATTACATGAACCACACCATTCGTCGTTTGCACATCAGGAATCACCATATTAGCAGCGATTGAATTATTTTTTCCTTTGACAGTCAAAACGCCATTGTTGAAGGCGCCAATACTGAGGGGGGTGCCGCCTAAGGGTGTGACGTTGCCAGCGTTCATCTCAGAGGTAAATTTGCCTGTATCGTTCAAAACATGGTTCAAAAGCACCTGTTTAACTGTTTCTTTTGGCAATTTACGTATATCCGCTGCGACATTGAGCGGCACACCAAGCAATACGCCGAGTTGTCTAAACGCGGCATCGGTCGGTGCGAAGACGGTAAAAGAAGGGCTGCCTGCTGAAGCCGACAATGCTCCAGCCAAATCAGCGTACAAAACTGCTTCGACTAAAAACGTCAATTCAGGGCTTGTGAAAACCTTAGCATCTCTCAATGCCAGAGCCGATTGCACGATGTCAACGCCTGTTGCCAACATGACTTTGTCGATGACGTGAACCGTACCATTTGAAGCAGAAACATCCGTCGCCAGGATTTTTGAACCGTTGATATATTTATCAGAACCTCTGTTAATGAAGCGTCTTTTCACTGCCAAAGCTGACATCGAAGAGCCACCTGCTGTGATGGCACTGCCTGCAAGGTTACCATTAGAAACATGATAAAGGAGCGTATTTGTCAAGAAAGGGATTTGCAAAACGCCTAAATCATCTTCATTATTCAAGCCTAAACGGGCGAAAGCATCGTTTGTGGGTGCAAAAACAGTGTAATTACCAGACGGATCATTAGGGTTGGCATTGGATAATACAACTGCAACTCCTCCTCTAATAGCCGCGCCTTCTAAGGTAGAAAATGCAGGATTTGATACAGCAATATTGGCAATGGTCGGCGCATCATTTTCATAATCTTTACTGCAACTGATCAGTGATGACATGAGAATTGCTGCCGCAAAAAGTGCGGATGACATTTTGATATTTTTCATTTTATATATTTTTAAAATTTTTAAAAAGGAAAGCAAATAAGTATGCAAGTAAATAAGTAGATAAGGGTATCAAAATGAGAAGATAGCGGAGGCGTAAACATTTGTAGACTTGCCCAGATTGCGACCATCAATGTACATGCTTGCACCTCCGCCAAGACCAAAACCTCCATAAACTGGGAAAAATGAATTCAAGCCGACGCGCATAAAATTGACTTTGGTAGAAGGGAAAAAGCCTTGAAAGCCTTCCGCTAAAATATCCGTGCCACCCGTCGAAATTTGATTAGCGATATAGGCATCTACATAATAATTTGCCGCCAATCCGATTTTAAACTCACTGGTGAAAGCACTTGGGACATTATTGGTGCGGTAGGCATAGCCCAACTGACCACTTGTGAAAAAGCCTGATTGATGTTTATACAAGGCAATTGCCGAACCGCTAATACTTGTAGCGCGATTTCCGATAGCAATAATGGACTGCAAACCTTCATCAACTTTATAATTACCAACTGGTGTTTTCAGACCCAAAGCACCCACCAAGCTCAAATTGCCTGATGCCACGCTTATATTAATCGGATTGTATTTCAAATAAGCGGCAACATCTTGTATGCCTTCGCGAGTATTTTCATAATTTAGGTTTTTCAAAACTTGGTTGCTGGCATTGCCTTTTGATTGGATATAAGGCAAATTGAGAACAACGTTGAGTTTATCCGTAATGGCGTAAGTACCATAAAATGACAAACTGTTGATTTCAACTCTTTTGAAAATGGGCACGCTGTACACTTTTTGAGGCACTAAATACACCTCATCATAAGATTCCAAATTGTATGAAATAACAAGGCTGCCGTTGCCTTTGTTTTGCATAAAACCACTGATTGGGCTTTGTGCTCGGAGAAAAGCTGCGAAACTGAGCAGTAGAATGACAAATAATACTTTAAATGATTTCATGGATTTAGTTTTTAAATACAGATTTATTAATATTTTTTAAATAAGAGATTTTAAATTATCTATTTGGCTCTACTTACGAGGATTAATCCACGCTCGGTTTTAAAGCTGATTAAAAAAATATTTTTAAATAATATTTAATTGAGAAATCCTTAATGAAAGCAAGTTTATTTAATCCCCATATCACATTCTACTTTAGCCATCAACCATTTGCCGTTTTCTTTTTTGAGCTCATAATTGCGAGATTCGCCGTTGCCACTATTAGGTTTAAAAATCATTTTAGCAGTGGCTCTATCGCCCTTAATGACTGAGATGACTGGGGCAGTTGTAAATTCAGGAAAATCACCATCTTGACCGCAATACATTTTATCGGCATCCATGCCTGTAGGAACATCGCCTTTCTCTTCAGTTACCCAAAGTTTACCGCATTTTTCATAAAATTCATGCTCATTTGTAATATATTCTTCACTGACTAAGCCCGTTTGAAAGAATTTGCCGAGATATTTTTTCAATTTCATTTCATCCAATTTCAAATATTTACCACTATCATCCACAAAATCATATTGTGTAGAGTCATTTTCAAATGTGCTATAAAATTTGTAAAAACCGTGAATCGTTTCTGCGATAGCCGCTGAATCGGAGACCATATTTTTTTCAACAACAGGCGTTGACGTGTTGGTAGAATTGTTTTTACAAGATAAAATAAGGCAGGAGAACAGTAAAAAGTGAACAACAATTTTCATTTTAAATTAGGTTAAAATATTAAATAAATAAGTTTGAATAAAAAAAAATGTGAAAGTAACATTAGTGTTTAACTTTCACATTTTTCTTATTTTTAATAAAAATTTTAATCGAAAAATGAATCGTATTGATTGGAATTACTCGATTCACGCATGGGTTCTTTAATTGGTGCATTAATGTCGAGGGTATCATTTTTCAAAACCAATTCCTGTTTAGTGTCGCCGAGTAGGAGGGAAGTCCCTTTTTTCTCCCAATCTTCAAGCATTTTTAAGCCATCTTCTTCAAAAACACCGTTTTGGAGGTCGATGCCTTTCATGATTTTTTCACTCATATTCATAAATTGCTCCATTTCACCCATCTTGCCGCTAACATCATTGGCAATGGCTTCAAGTGCCATATCGAACGTGACGCGCTTATCAGGATCGCCTTTCAAAATGCTCATGGCAGAGTTCATCGCCGAATGACTTGCCATGATGGCTTTGCGCTCGGTTTCTTTTACCATCACTTGATCCTTGAGATCTTCTGCCATTACATAACTCGTTTCCTGCATCTTTGTTAGGATTCGATATAGCGTTTCCATGCGTTTGTAGAGGTCTTCGAGGCGCATATTAGAGTCCTGCAAACGCCCGGCTTTACGGGTTTTGAGAATCATTTGCGCTTGCTTTTCCGTATCGCGATACTTCGTAGCGTCCTTCAAATTGACCTGAATTTCCTTCTGATTATTGACAATCAACTCCTTGAGCTTATGCATCTGACCCCTCAGTTGGTTGATCTGTTTGGTCATTTTTGAAAGGCTATTTTCGAGGTGCTCGACATAGGATTTCAAAACACCAATAGGGTCAATCCGAACAAAAATGCCCGTGATCGCCCGCATAAAACTTTTATAACCAAACCAAATCAAGTTGCGCGCCTTCGGGTCGAGTATCACATATATGATAGTCGATAAGGCGATCAGCATACCAGACAAATACAAGGTATTTTGAGCTAAGTCAATTAAAACAGGCAAATATTGAGACAATAAATAACCGCCGCCGGCTACCATTGCTAATAAAAAAACCAATCCTGTTGCGCCTTCCGGGCGTTGCCAAAAACTCTTAGGCTTTAATTCTTTAAACTCCATAATATTTTATAACTCTTTGATTACCAATGTTTTATCTAATGTCTAAAATCTCCTTTCGAAGGGATGCCTTTGGCATAGAAATCTAAAATCTAATAAATCAAATGCGGGACAAAACGGCTACTATTATCCGTAATTAAAGTATCTGATTCTCTAATGCCGATGCCTGCCGCTTCTTGACCTATTACCCACGAACCAACGAGCGCAAAATTGCCATCCGTCTCTGGCAATGGACACAATGCTTGATAAATAAAACCTTCCTCACCGTACACCCCCTCAGTATGCGTGACATATTGATTGTTTTCGACAACCGTTACATTCGCGCCTTCGCGGCTCAGAATCGGTTTTTTGACATAATCTATCAATTCCACTGAATCGAAATAAGCGGGCAAAAGGTACGGACTTTCGGGGAAAAGTTGCCATAAAATTGGTAAAATTGCTTTATTGGAGAGTATCATTTTCCAACTTGGCTCTATCCAATTGGTTTTATTCTTATCTAACATAATATTTTTTCCAAAATCATCGAATATCAACCATTCATAAGGATACAATTTGAATATATTGAGAATCTCTTGTTCTTGCAAATCTTCAAAAACTTGATTCTCCTTATCCCATCCAATGTCGTCCATATAAATCAATTGTGTTTTGTAACCGGCTTGAATGGCTGTATCTCTCAGGTATTCTGTTGTCGTCAAGTCTTCGAGTGACTCTTTCATGCAGCTAAAATGCAGAGTGCCTTCGTGCAAATAAGGCTTTAAATATTGCCAAGTGGCTATCAATTTTTCATGAACTGAGTTGAATTGATCCCTATATGAAAAGCATTCTTCCAACCAATTCCATTGCACCACGCCTGTTTCAAAAAGTGACGTCGGCGTATCGGCATTAAATTCCAACATCTTAGGCACACCATTTTGAAAACTGAAATCAAAACGCCCATAAATAGCAGGCGCATCGTCCTCCCAAGTCCTTTCAATATGCGGAATAAACCATTTTGGAATATGAAAAAGGTCATACTTTTTTTTAGAAACAACATGTTCAACGGCTTCCAAACACATTTTCCACAATTCATTCGTTGCTTTTTCAATGGTTTCAATTTCTTTCAAAGAGAACTCATAATACGCGCTTTCATCCCAATATATGCTATCCAACGTATGAAAACCGAAGCCTAACGCTTCTACTTTTTCCTGCCAATCGCGGCGCGGTTCTATTTTTATTCGTTTCATTCGATTATTTAATTTTTTTAGTTTTATGGGCTTTTTTCCCCCAACCCCCAAGGGGGAGCCATTTGGAATAAAATGAACGGACTAAATTTATTCTATGAAAGAAAAATTATGACTACTTCCAAATGGCTCACCCTTGGGGGTGGGGGTGGAAATCCATGAAATTACTACGACGCTGCCTTAAACGACCTCGCCCCAAAACCACCTCTCACAATACCGCTTTTAGTCATATTTCTTCCTACATTCGATGTTGAATGCAAATTGCCCGAGTAAAATCCTGCGCGCCGATAGCCGAATCCATTATTGTAAGAACCATACGGACGAAAAGCATAATACCATAATAGAGCAGTGCCTACGCCTGAATGATGGTGCGTACGCGTATAGGTAGCCGTAGAATCCGAGCGCATATATACTTTTTTCTCGTTTTTATCACCCCAATCACCAGAGGCACCACTGTTCTGAGATTCTGTTTTATTGCAAGAAGCCAGAGCCGCAGAGATGAGAACAAGACTGACGAATTTAGATTTTTTCATTTATTTAAAGTATTGACAATTAATTTGTAGTGAGCTTTTTTAAATAACATATTTAATAGAAACTCATTTGACTGTAATATAAAACTCATAATCTTTTTTCAAAACAGCACTTTTCTCTTCGCCTTTTTCATCCTTCACTTCCGATTGCATTGTGCCCAAAGAAGGTAACGTATCGGTATGACTTGTTTCCTTTATCATCATATTATTTTTCCAAATTTTATGGGATGTGACGAGCAGGTCGGTGCTATCGTTGAGGTGTTCAGTGGTTACGACTGTCTCGATAGCTCCATCGCGACTGATGTCTTTTGTTTGAACTTTGTCGTCGTTGCTATTGTCTTCTTTGCCACAAGCAACGAGCGTAAGCATTATTGCAAAGACGAATAAAATAGTAGAATATTTCATAAAATAGATTTTAGATGATGAGGATACCCCTCAGTATTTTTGAAAAAAATTAAAATAACGTATCGGGTATTTTTAAAATATCCGATACGTTCAACACCATAATTTAAAGTTTAAAGCAGTATTCATTTTAAATTATAAATTGCTAAATTGAGCGAAAACGCAATCATAAATAATTGATTATCAATTATTTATGATTTTCAATTCTCAACTTTCAATTTTCAATTAAACCTGGTCTTTCTTTTCAAAAAATCTAAAAATGAGAAAAACTAAGGCGGTAACAATCACAAATGATATGAGCGCAGGAAGGGCTCTAAAGAAAAAAATGACTGCTAAAATGCCAACGATGATAAAAAATAAAGTGCCATTTTTACCTCTCAGTATTTTTTGAATTTCGACTAAAATATTATTTAACATAGCTTTATAAATTTAAAAAAAGTTAATAATTTGTTTTCACTTTAAATAATTCTTCATATTGTCAATGTCTTTCTGAATCTGACCGACGAGCGATTGATAAGTGGCATCAAAATCCGCTTTCGTCTGCGCCACTTTGGATGATGCTTGCGATATATCTTGTTTGAGCGTGTCCATATCTTTTTTATGTTGCTCTATTTCTTGAGTCATTTTTTGAATTTGATCATTTTTTTGCTTGATAAGAGCATCAAAATTATCAATTTGAGCCTGTTTATTACCGATTTGGCTTTGCACTTGATTATTAGCCGCTTGCTGAAATTTAGCATCTTCCTGTTTCAACGCATCCAAATATCCAGTTGCAGTATTGACCAATTTTGTAGGTGTTGCACCCATCGTTTGAGCCATGGCGAAAGCGCTTTTATAACGTGTGGCTTCATCCATTGGCATACTCGCCAAATTATTCAATGCCTGTTTAAATTCAAAATAATCAAAACCCTCCACATTAGCAGCTTCCATGGCTTTTAAAAGCGCGTCGGTGAATTTTTCATTCACTTGACCTTGACCACTCGATACAGGCGGCTTGTAAGTCGTTTGTACTGAGGGGGGAGGAGCTGAGTTATTTTGCGCCGCTTCCTTTGAAGCGGTTGATGGATTTGTATTTTGTTGCGGTTGACTTGTCGTCGGCTGGTTAGGGTCTTCGACAATAAAAACGCCTTTTAGCTTTTTAAAAAATTCACTCATAATTTTAAATTGATAATTGAATAATGCAAAAATGGGGGTTAAAAGTTCCTCGATGTGTAAAATTAACGATGAATCTCGTGAAATTTTGGATTAATCATAAATTTATGAATCCTTATTAAATTTTAATTGTTTATCGAATAATTTTAGAAAATTACCTGACAAAACCTCATCTTTCGCATTATTTATTTGACCTTTATTTTTAATAAAAAGTTTCACTGAAAATCATTCTAATTATTTACAAATTCAACAACTCAATAACCAGTTTTTATGGAATACAGAAATCTTGGCAAAAGCGGCTTAAAAGTCAGCGTCCTTTCCCTCGGTTCATGGCTGACTTTTGGTCATCAAATCAAAGATGAAACGGCTGAAGAACTCATGAAAATCGCCTACGACGGCGGTATTAACTTTTTCGACAACGCTGAAGGCTACCATTTCGGCGATTCTGAAATCGTGATGGGTAAAATTTTGAAAAAAATGGATTGGGATAGAACGAGTTATATCGTCTCTTCCAAAGTTTTTTTCGGCAGCCGCAGAGGTCAAAAGCCCAATCAAGGCGGCTTAAGCAGAAAACACATGATGGAGGCTTGCCATGAAGCCTTGCAACGCTTGCAAGTGGATTATCTCGACCTATATTTTTGCCACCGCCCTGACCCCTCAGTACCGATGGAGGAAATCGTTTGGACGATGAACAACCTCATTTCGCAAGGCAAAATCCTCTATTGGGGCACCAGCGAATGGTCGGCGCAACAAATTATGGAAGCCCATATGGTCGCTAAAGAGTATAAATTAATTGGTCCGACGATGGAACAGCCACAATATAATATGTTCTGGCGTTATCGGCTGGAGTTGGAATATCTGAATATTTTCAAAAATATTGGTTTGGGTACAACGATTTGGTCGCCATTAGCAGGTGGTACTTTGACTGAAAAATATGCCAACAATATTCCGTCGGATACGCGCATGGACATGAAAGGTATGCAATGGCTCAAAGACATTGCCCTCGCCCCCGAACGCCTCGATAAAGTAAAAAGCCTCAACGAATTGGCAAAAGAAATGGACACGACCTTAGCCAAACTGGCTATCGCTTGGTGTGTGAAAAATCCGAATGTCTCAACCGTTATTCTCGGTGCATCGAAGCCCGAGCAGTTGACGGAGACTTTGACATCGTTGGAAATAGTGCCTTTAATTACTCCCTCAGTATCCGACCGCATTGATGCGATTTTGGAGAATAAACCTGAGTTTAAGGTGATGTAAATTTAATATTCATGTATACTTAATGACGGCGTGACTTCAAGTCATGCCGTTATTATTACACTTAATTATTTTCATAAGCAATTGAAAATCAATAAAATACACCACATCGCTATCATTTGCTCCAACTACGAAGCATCTAAAAAGTTCTATACGGAGATACTCGGTTTCAAAATAAAAAAGGAAACTTTAAGAGCCGAAAGACAATCTTATAAATTGGATTTAATGCTCAATGACGCATATATTATCGAGCTATTTTCCTTTCCCAATCCACCGCCACGCCCTACGCGACCCGAAGCATTGGGCTTGCGCCATTTAGCTTTTGAAGTGGATAATTTGGATGAAGCCATCGCTTTTTTAGAAAAAAATGGCGTCCATACTGAGGGGGTGCGCATAGATGAAATCACCGATAAACGCTTCACTTTTTTCAACGACCCTGATAATTTGCCCTTAGAATTTTATGAAAAATAGACTTGATGTAATAGGAACGCGATGTTCGGCGTACACCTCTTTTTTTTATTTTTTTTACTGTAAACACCTAATTTAGCTTTTTTGTCAACATCCAGTTTTTTTTTAAAAAATCAAATTCGTCTTTTTGTCAAAGTTTAGTTGTGTACCCTCTCTCAGTATTTTTGACAATTTCGACTTGTTTTTCTTTAAATATCGCCCGATACTTCGTTAAATCTGTCTGAATATTCATCATTTATCTCCCGACACCTTGCTAAAAACTATCGGGGTCTGTAAATTACCCCTCAGTATTTTTACCATTTTTTGACTTGTTTTGCTTAAATATCGCCCGAAACCTCGTCAAATTAAGCCTGAATGTTCATCATTTCTCGCCCGAAATCTCTCTAAATTCTATCTCGGCTCGTCAATTACCTCCTGAGTATTTTTGTTCTTTATTGTATCCAATAAACTTTACTCCAATCTTGAACTTTACCATTATCTTCAATCTTTAAATAAAAGTAATAACCATATTCATAATCCGATTTATCCAATCTTATCTCAATCCAATTTATGTCTGCAAACTTAAAGGCTTGTCTAATTCTTAGATTTAATCTTTTTTTTAGAAATTCCTCAAATCTTAATTTTTTAATTTTTTTTAGCGGCATTACAGTTTCTAATCTCTCAATTTTTTGATTTTGAATTATTGTCTCCCAATGGTTCAATTTATTTTCATATGTTTTCCTCTCTTCATCATATTTGTTGTATTCAGAAGCTGATAATTTTTTGTCTCGCATTACTTTCCAATTTATGAAGCCTTCAATAACAATCTCTTTTACTCTATATTTATCAATTGTATCTTGTACAAGTAATCCGTCAAACCAAATATTACCTTGCCCTTTTTCTGGTAAACCTTGTCTGATACTGTCAATAAAAAATTTCAGGGCTTTTGTTTCTAAAAAAGATGTTTGTGAGTAACCTTGTACTATAGCAAGAAGAGTTGTAGCAATAATTATATGAAATCTCAATTTATTGAGATTTAATGTAATGTTATTTTTATTCATTTCGTATTGTATCTAATTGTTAATCAGCTTTTTTCTAAACGAAGAACGGATTTTTTTATTTTGGTTCTATCTAACAGTTTCTAATTTATTGACAATCAATTAGTTACAAAGCTGATTTCTTCAGGTTTGACGTTGAAGGCTTTCATTTTGCGTTGCAAATTTT
>JAYTON010000676.1:0-4095 GCA_043747725.1 Saprospiraceae bacterium | reverse complement strand
CAAATTTTTACGCAAAACAAACTATCACGCATCCAATTCAAGGTTCTCGGCGCACTGATGATAGGATACTTTACATGCCTCTTTCTTTTTGTTCTTTTTTTAGAAGATTTTGAAGTTTTTCTTTTCGTTTTAATCTCTTCCATAATCAAGCTGTTTTTTTATTTCAAAAAAACATGAAATTAGATTTTTTAAAAATGAATCAAACAACTCAAACGATGTATTTTTATAAGTTTTTAAAAATATACCAACATCTAAACACCCCCCTCAGTATCTTTGTATTTAATTGTATCAAAAAGCAAACAAAATCACAAACTAAGGAAGGAGAATAAAATAAATGAATGAATACCACACTCTCATTTTTTAAGGAAAGCATACGCAATTTACGGACGACGGGTGCAATTGTGAGAAGCTCTAAATTTCTTGTGCGCGAGATGTTGAAACCCATTGATTTCAAAAATGCCAAAGTCATTGTTGAAATGGGGGCGGGCGATGGCGTGATGACTTTCGAGATTCTGAAAAACCTATCTCCTAATGCCCGCTTGCTGTGCTTTGAAATCAACCCTCAATTTTGCGAAATACTAAGGGGTATCGAAGATGAGCGTTTTGTCCTGATCGAAGACTCTGCTGAAATGCTCGCTGCCCATATGCGCCGACTGAATATTAAAGAAGTAGATTATGTGATTTCAGCCATTCCTTTCGTCGCTCTATCCGATGAATTATCTTACTCGATTGTGAGAGGATGTTTTAAAGCATTGAAAAAGAAAGGTTTATACATTCAATTTCATTACTCTACGTTGGTTAAAAAAATGTACACCAGCATTTTTGGTAATATTGACATCAATTTTGTGGCACTCAATATTCCACCTGCTTTTGTCATGATTTGTGAAAAAAAATAAAAGCATCAACAATAGCCAACTCCCTATTATCTCAACATGAAATTTTATCCAACCGATACACTCAATTTTATTTCTAAGCTCACACCGCGCCGCCTTTGGAATGCTGTCCAAGTTTTTTCATCTTATTTCTTAACAAAATGGACGCGCCGACCCATTCAATGGGGCATGCCGTTCACGATTTCGATTGAGCCGACAACAGCATGCAACCTTCGCTGCCCCGAATGTCCGAGCGGTTTACGAGCTTTCACTCGACCAACAGGTAATTTGAAACAGGATTTTTTTCGCCAGACGATGGACGAAATGCACCAAAATTTGATGTATTTAATCTTCTATTTTCAAGGAGAACCATATATCAATCCCAATTTTTTAGAAATGGTGAAATATGCCCACGATAAAGGCATTTATACCATGACTTCTACAAATGGACATTTTTTAAATGATAAAAATGCTCAAAAAACCATTGAAAGCGGTTTGGATAGACTCATAATTTCGGTAGATGGCACAACCCAAGAGACGTATGAAAGCTACCGAAAAGAAGGCAATTTGGAAAATGTACTCGCCGGAGCGCGCAATATTGTGAAATGGAAAAAGGCGATGAAGTCCAAAACGCCGCATATTATTTTCCAATTTTTAGTCGTCAAACCCAATGAACATCAGATACCTGACATCTATAAATTAGCTGAAGAAATAGGCATTGATGAAGTAAAATTGAAGACCGCGCAAGTATATGACTACGAAAATGGCAACGATTTGATACCCACTATTGATAAATATGCCCGCTATCAAGAACTCGAAAATGGCAAATGGACATTCAAAAATGCCCTTGTCAACCATTGTTGGAAGCTCTGGCACTCGTGCGTCATTACGTGGGATGGCTTGGTCGTGCCATGCTGTTTTGATAAAGACGCTGAGCATCGCCTGGGTGATTTGAAACAAAGCACCTTTGCTGAAGTCTGGCACAACGGCAAATATAGCCGCTTCCGACAAGCTATATTGAAGGGGCGAGATAAAATCGATATTTGCACCAATTGTACTGAGGGGTGTAAAGTATGGGCGTAGGAAGTATTGCGGAACTCCGATTCCGCACACACATGGAGTGGAACTTCAGTTTTACATTCGTTTAAAATCTTTTTTGAAAACTGAAAATTTATCTCTAAATTTACAACTAATTGATAATCAATCTTTTGAGGTTCTTAAAACACTCTAAAAACTGAAAATAACCAAAGCCAAAATTATATTATTGAAAACGAAAAACAAACATCCACTAATCATGCTTATGAGAATCCTGCGCCTTATTTCAACCCTTCTTTTTTTATCGGGAGGCAATGACAACCAAGCCAATACAGTCATTCCTTTAAGCAAGAAAACTTCAAAAATTAAAACAACCCAAGAGACGGAATCCCCTAAAACCCTTCGCTTAATGTTCGCCGGAGACATTATGTCGCAACTGATTCAAATAGAATCGGCGCAGGTGGGCAATAATGAGTACAATTATGACCCATGTTTTCGCTACATCCGCCCCATATTCGAGCAAGCCGACCTCGTTATCGGCAACCTCGAATGTACCCTTTCTGACAAGCCGCCCTACACGGGTTTTCCCAATTTCAGAAGCCCTGACCAATTAGCTGCAGCCTTGAAAAAAGGCGGCTTCGATGTATTAGTCACTGCTAATAATCACGCCCTCGATGGCGGTTTGAACGGACTAAATCATACTATCGAAACGGTTAGAGAATCGGGCTTTGTGCAGACGGGCACTTTTAAAAATGAGGCGTACAAAAACCTTCTTTATCCTTTAATTGTATATAAAAACGGCTTCAAAATCGCGTTGCTCAACTACACCCACCACACTAACGGTTACGGTACGCCCAACCCCTCAGTAGTAAACCGTTTGGACATGGAAAAGGTGAAAAAAGACCTTCAAAAAGCAAAAAATATGCAAGCAGATTTTGTCATCACTTTCCTGCATTGGGGTAATGAACACCACATCAATGAAGGTTCAGAACAGCGTGGCGTTGCCCAATTATTGCATCAATGGGGCAGCAATTTGGTCGTTGGCTCGCATCCACATGTTGTGCAACCCATTAAAAATCAAATAGTTACGATTAATAAAAAATCATATAGTCAACTAACTGCTTACTCGCTTGGCAACTTCATCTCATCCCAACCCTTCGTCAATACTGAGGGGGGTATCGTCTTTGAAGTGAACATCAAAAAACAGCAAAATCAGACAAGTATTGACAACTATTTCTATATTCCTGTGTTGCGTTATACACCGCGTGAAAACGGCAAAACGCGCTATTATGCCCTGCCCGTTTCTCCTTTTGAAAACAACGAAAGTGCTATAAAAATGCCTGCCAATGAAAAGACAAAAATGTTGAACTTTGCGCATCGCATACGTACGCAGTTGGGTGCACATGGTGCAAAAGAGCATAAGTTTTCATTGAATGAAATTCTCATAGATTGATGCGAATAATGGAGTGAAATCACAGAGTGATTGAATATGAATACCCCCCTGATGCAATCAGGGGAATAATGCTTTAGAGAATGGGCATAACTGCGGAGCAGTTGAATGTAAAATTGTCACTTATTCGGAATATTTCACATTCAACCGCTTCGCGATTATTTCAACCCATTATTCGCATGATTAATAAAAAATGAACATTTTCAATCTAACGGTCTAACATCTAAACAAATATGATAGTATCTGCCATCGTGGCTGCGGCTCAAAACGGCGTCATCGGAAAAGACAATGAAATCCCTTGGCATTTGCCTAAAGATTTTGCCTATTTTAAAAAAACGACGTTGCATCACCATATTATCATGGGGCGCAACAGCTATGAAAGCATTGGTCGCCCGTTGCCAAATCGGACAAATATTATCATCACGCGCAACCCGTTTTATATTGTTTCGGGCTGTATTGTCGTCCATACGATTGAAGAAGCCTTGAAAATAGCCGAGCAAAACGGCGAAGAAGAGGCTTTTATCATCGGGGGTGGCGATATTTTTAAGCAGAGTATGCACCTATTGGATAAACTCTATCTGACCGAAGTGGATTTGGATACACAAGTGAATGATGTTACTGCGAGCGGAGCGGAACAAACTGAGGGCTACGTTTTTTTTCCTAAAATGAACCCTAAAGAATGGCGTTTGATGTCGGAAGAGAAACATTTGAAAGATGAGAAAAATGGGGCTGATTTTA
>JAYTON010000675.1:0-7217 GCA_043747725.1 Saprospiraceae bacterium | reverse complement strand
TCGAACACATCCGCTGTGCCGCTTGTTGCTGTTATTTGTTCCTCAATATCTTTCGACAATTGCTCTAATATTTTTCTATCATCTCCAAATATTTTGACTTCAATGGGCTGAACAGAACTCATCAAATCGCCTAACATATCGCCAATCACTTGCCCAAAGTCCACGCGAAGCAAAGGCAATGTGGATTCAATATTATGCCTTATTACGTCTGAAACTTCATCCGTTGTCTTATCGCGTTGCTTTTTCAATTGAATTAAAAAATCACCTCGATTGGGTTCTGTAATGAAAAAACCCATTTGCGTACCCAATCGCCTTGAAAATTGGGCTACTTCGGGTTGTTCTTTTAAAATATTATCTACTTTTTGAAGCATCCTGTCGGTTTCCTCCAAAGTGGTGCCAGGTGGGCTTTCAAAATCTAAAACGATGCTACCTTCATCCATTTCAGGTAAAAAACCAGAAGGTAATTGATTAGGTATTATAATCAAAACAACTATGCACATAGCCGTAAATGCAAGCGCAATAACTGGTTTTCGGATGAAAAATCGAATCCATTTGGTGTTGTGAACAATCGGTTTTTGATGCTTTTTCTGCTTGAAAGGTATTGCTAAAAACAGAACAGGTACGATAATCCAACTCACCACAAATGAGGAAGACAACGCCATAATCATCGTAAAAGCCAACACTTTAAAATATGCCCCCGCTACCCCACTCATCAAAATAAAAGGTATAAAAATGACGATGGTACTGAGGGATGAGCCAATCATAGCGGGCAATAAATACCGAATACTTTTACTCACTGCCGTAGCCGTATCATCGTCGGGATGCTCTTCCCGATTTTTAAAAATTTGCTCCACCACAATCACCACATCATCAATCATCAAACCGATTGAAGCGGCAATTGCGCCCAATGTCATAATATTAAAGGTGTAGCCAAAAGCATACAATAAAATAAGCGTCAAAGAAATCGTGAAAGGAATGCTAATCAACACAATGACGCTTGCTGAAAATGACCTTAAAAAAATTATAACCACCAATAATGCCAAGCCCAAACCGACCCAAAGCACATCTTGAATGCTTTTGACGCTCTCATTGACAAACTCAGCTTGCTTATAATATGGTATCAATTTGACATCTTTGGGCAATATTTTTTTTAATTCTTTTACTTTTTCCTCGATGCCATTATTGACTTCAATCAAATTGGCATCGGGTTGTTTTATAATAGCTATTAAGGGAACGTCTTTTCCATTGGCGTTTATTTTGATGTATTCTTTGGCTTCATTGAGCTGTATCTCTGCCACATCTTTTAATAAAACCAAACGATTGGCGGAGTTTTGAATCACTAAATTTTTAAGCTCTTCAAGGTTGTCAAGAGCATTATCTGTAAGCGTTAGATACAAGCGGTTATGGTCGCTGATATAGCCATTGGATTTCAAAATATTGGCTTGACCAATGATGGTTTGGATTTGTGCTAAGGAAATATTGAGTTTTGACAGTTTTTCAGGGCTTAAAACGATTTGATATTCCTTTGTTTTACCGCCAATAATGACCGTATTTGACACACCTTTCACGGCTGATAAGAAAGGTTTTATTTGATATTGCGCTATCTTTTTCAAATCAACAAGGCTTCGATTGCCTTCTAATGAAAAACCCATGACAGGCAATATAGATGGGTTCATTTTTTCAACTGAAATAGCGGTATTGGGTGGCAGCGTAGATAAAGTTTGATTGATAAAAGACTCGATTTGTTGTTTGGCATTGTCAATATTAGCGTTCCATTTCAAAAAAACAGAAATTTCGCAACTTCCCCTTGAAGTGGTGCTGCGGATATAATCTAACCCCTCAGTCCGTTTGATAATATTTTCTAAGGGAACCGTGACGAGGGTCATCATTTTATCAACGGGCTGTTGCCCTGCATCGGCTATGACCTTTATTTTTGGAAACGTAATATCTGGAAACAAGCCCGTTTTGAGATGCGAATAACTGAAATAGCCTGCTCCCAATAATAGACAAATAATGGCTATTATTGGAAATTTGTAGTGGACATGCTTGATATGATTCTCTTCCATTTTACTTTTTAATTAAAAATACTGAGGGGTAACGAAAGCAATAACTTTACGAAAGTTGTGCTTCAATTAATCTTTTTTAATAGCAATAGAAGTTGAATCAGCTAATCCATATCCGCCTTGTAATACGATTTCATCCCCAATTTTCACATTCCCTGATTTGATTTCTACTAATTCATTCGTTTGCAAACCAATCGTGACGGGTGTTTTAATGGCAATACTATCCACCACCCGCATCACCCAAAATTCTTTTTGCAATTCATCGGTTTGTAAGGCATTTATAGGAATACTTTTCGCTGAACTCGCCTGTTTGTAGGGAAAACGGAGGATAACATTCAGGTTTTCAGGCAAATTTTCATTGGGCAAGCGGATGAAGTAAAATTGTGCTTGGGAGACCGCATCTACTGAGGGGGTCATGCCGCCGATTTCCAGATTCATTATTCTATTGTCAGGCAATTTTATTTCACATTTTGTCCCCACTTTTATCGTCTGATGGTATTCATACGGCACATTGACGAGGATAACTAAAGACGAAGGCTCGGTTAAAACCGCTAAAATATCGCCTTCCGCTACGTAATCGCCTACGTGAACATTGAGCATTGATAATATGCCCGAAGCGTTGCTCACAACGGTAAGCGGTTGATTAAAAACACGGAGCGAAGTATCAATCAAATTAATCTCTTTGAGGGCGTCTTGTTCTTTCGTTTTAACCCTGCAAAAAAGCTGTCCTTTTTGAATAAAATTGCCAACGACAAAGCCCATATCTAAGACATAACCCGTTGCATTGCTGCGGATATTAGCCGTTTTTTGAAATTTTGTAGTGCCATTGAGGGTTAAAAACTCGGTCAGCGGCTGGTTTTTAACGGTTGTTGTAGTTACTTCAATTGTAGCGTGTTGTTCCTCCGTTTTCTCTGCGGCGGCTTTCACCGGCTTTTTATCTTTAAAATATTTGAAAGCCCAAAAAGTCATTGCCAAAACAAAGATGCCGACGATGATGTAAAGAAGCGTTTGAGTATATTTTTTATTTTTCATCAATTTACTTTTCATCTAATATTTTTCGTTTTTCACTAAATTATCACCAGTTTATGTAGTTGTATTGGTTAATAAGAAGCCATAATGCAGATTGAGTTTGAATTTTACTTTGATTGGTCAAAGCATAATTTTGAAGGGAAATAACATAATCCATGACGGAAACTTGCCCCAACACGATTTTTTCTTTAATTATTCTTAAAAGGATTTCCTGCGTTCTTAATTGCTCATCTATCAAAACAAGGCTTTTTTCAGTGGATTTAATTTGCTGCGTCAAATAATATAAATTGGTTTTTAATTGGCTTGAAAAAAAGGTTTTAGAGAGTTTTAAATTCTCAATTTGAAGCTGCGTTTGTTGCGCTACTTTGTCTTTTTGATGTCCATCAAAAATGGGGATTAGCAAATGCGCTCCTGCGCTAAAACCGAGATTGCGGTATATGTTTCTAATGTCAGTGCTGTTAAGTCCTGCATTACCGAATACCCCAAACAGAGGCACATATTTCAATTCACTGACCCTTTGCTGCATGACGAAATTAAGGCTGTCTGCTGCGTAACGTGATTCAAAATTATAGGCTTGTGCTAAGGGATTTTGCACAATATTAGGCATATCTAAAGTAAAAATGGCGGTATCTTGCGAATTGACAGCCGTATTGAGTTGGGCAAAAGCGTTTGAAATTTGAAGGCGTTGCGCTTCAATACTGGCTTCTTGGTTTTTCAATTCAATTTTCAGTAGTAAAAAATCGCTCTCTGGCAGTAAGCCTTTTTTCACCAATTGCTCCACCACCCTATTTCTTTCATTGATGATGTCCGTTATTTTATTCAAAGAATTGATTTGTTGCTGCGCTTGATACACGTTCACATATTGGTCGGCTACGTTTTTATTAATATCATGGTGGGCTTGAAGCGTAGCCAAATCAAGGGATTTATTAGCCGCAAAATTCTGATTATAAAGCGTTTGTGTGGTTTTTTGATTGAAAAAACTCTTGCTGATATTCCATTGGGCAGAATAAATTCCGCCATTGGTAATCCCCGCATCATAACCGATGGCATTGGCATCGGGCGAATTGGTGATTGCCACAATTTTTTTATTGCTGAAAAAGAAGGGGGCGAATAAATAATCGGATGTGAAATTGACTTGTGGTGCAGTGTACTGAGCTTTTATAATGTCATTTTGCAGCAATAAAATCTTCTGTAAATTGGTATTTTGTTGGGCGATGGGGTTATTCTGCCGAGCCAATGTTTGATAATCCGTTAATGTACGCTGTTGCGCCGCGAGTTCGTGACCAACAAATAAATACAGAATCAAGATTATAGATTTCATCATAAAAGAACCATATTTAAAATTTAGTCAAAATACTGAGGGGGTCGCCCCATTTTTAAAAAATAACAAATTCAATTTTTATAAGATTATATGAGCTAAATTATTCTCTTCAAAATATTGCTTGACGATGGTGTTCGCTTCCCCCAATAGTTTGGGTATGGTTGGATAATCGTTGCCCAATATTTTATAGGTAGTTCCTAAAGAGGATTCATCATTGAGCAAAGTCGCCTCTTTTAAAGCCTCTTGAATAATTTTTATTCTTAAACCATTGTCTTTTATTTTTCCCAACTTTGATATGAGCCAACTCAAAGCATAGAAATGACTTTCTTCAAGTATTAAAAAATGGCTTTGCATAGCAGATATTGGGAATTTATTGAAAGGAGAAGAGATGACTTCCGGCGTCAAATATTTCTCTAAATGCTTGGCTACGGGGCTTGTTTTTTCCAATTTTATAGCACCTTGCAAAGCTTGTGGGTAAATACTTAACCATCGCAACCTTCGGCGCAATTCATGTACACCTGTCTCTATATTTTCAAAAACAAAATGGGCTTCTTGGGCAAATTTTTCTATTTTTTGAATTTCCTTTTGATAAAATGGCTTCAAAAGCTGAGTTTCTTCTGCTTCATTTAACCAATCGGCTTCTTTCAGTTTAGCCTTAATTTTTTTTAAGCGTTTACCTTCTAACCAATTATCTTCCTTCAATGCCTTATTCAGTATTTGTATTTGCTTCTCTTTTTTTTTCTCTATAATGGTTTTGACTGAAGCTGGTATCTTATCATTGGTAGAAAACTCTTTGGCAAAAGCCGTGTAATAATCTATTGCCCCTAACATGTCTTCGAGGGATTTAAAAGTATCTTTAAATTGTATAAAGGTCTTTTTGTTGCGCCAATTGGCGTACAATCTTGACAAGGCTTCTAACATAAATACGGGCGTCCGCATATCATGTTCAAACAGCCATAAGGCAGGATTATCCTGCATGGCTGCTTGTTGGAGTAATGCCTCTATTTTATTTAATTGAAATTCAAATCTGGATATCCCTTGTTGCATTTTCTATAAAATTTATACCATTTCAAGGCTTTTATGAGATGCTAAATCTACAATTTATTGCAACACTCTTAAGCCTTGTTGCAATAAATTTCGCTAATTTTTTACAAATCGCCCTACAATTTGCTTGTTTTCACTCAAAACAGTCATAAAATAAACACCTGCTGGCAAATAAGCAATGTTTAAATATTCCTGACTACCCCCCCTCAGTATATTATCATATTTTGACAAAACTCGACTGCCCATAGCATTATAAATCTGAATATTAATGGGGCTTTTGGCTTCTGATAATTCAAATGTCAAAATATCTGAAACAATTGGATTGGGTGCAATTTTGATGGAAGATGTAAATTCGGTCGCTGCATTGTTCAATGCGGAAGGTATATCGGCACCTGCGGCAAGCCAAATGGTGGCATTCATCAGCAACTTTTCTCCATTATCAGTTGCATAAGCATCTGCACTGTAGCCATTGAAGATATTGTCGTTTGAATCGCCTGTCCCATCATCAGGAATCGAGCTATCGCCCAAAGCAACGACACGTCCCTTACCATAAAAAGCAGCGGCGCACATCATGCCCGTTGTGCCTGTATTGGATGCACTCGTTTGGTAAATTATACCATGTGCCGAACTATTTGCTGTTTTATTAATGGCAATTGAACTGCCTGCATGAAAGGCTATTTGGGTGACATTGCCCATCGGACCATGCAGCAACGAGTCATTCAAGGGCAATATGGCAAGGTTATTTGAATTAATATTGCCAATATTATTATTTTCAAAAGTGATTCCAAAAGGATTCACCACCGTCCCATTATTTGACATCAAATCATTCCAAATAACGGGTGAGTCTTTGCCATCGTTATTGCGGTCAGACGTTTGATGATCACTGACCATAAACAGACCACCACCCGCTTGCACAAACGCCACAATGGCTGTTTTTTCAGCAGTCGAAAACAAAATATTGGGTTCGCAAACAACAAAGACTTTATATTTCGACAAATCTTGAGCATTGGTGGCATCATTGAAACTGATGCGCCCATTGTACGGCAACGATTCAACAGTAAAACCCCGTTTGACACAATCAATACCCCAAGATGACAATGCCCCTTTCCAGTATGTTTCGACGGTCGCAGCCGTGATAGAAGATTGCAAAGGCGTGGGTATTCTTTGAGCATTCGACTCTGTACCCCCTAATGTAGCAGCGGGCGACCAACTCAAATTATTGGCATCGGCATCAATTACCCAATCCGCATTGGCGGCTGTTTCTGCTTTTGTAGCATCGAATAGAATTTTGGATTGTGCTGATAAAACGTTGATTATCAGTACAATACAGGGTATTAAACAAGTTTTTTTTAGGAACATTTTGATTATTTTAAACAAAAAATAGTGAGTATCTTAATTAAATATGAGGGCAAATTATTAAAAAATACTGAGGGGTGTCTGCTTTATTTTAACTGCTTATTTTTTTCTTTTTTTCCACCATAAAAAAAACTCGGCGGCACTCAACATACCTACAAACGGGCAAAACATATAAATCCAAAATGCCGTGTAAGTATGTGCTGGTATGGCGCTGGCTATTGTTCGGGCGGGATTCATGCCGAAGCCACTAATGGGTCCAGCCACTATCACGTTTGTTGCTACCAAGCAGGCGGCAATGTAAGGCGTATAGCGCTTTAATTTTTTATGGTTAGATAAAAACAAAATGGCTGTTATCATCACAAACCCAATGCTTGTTTCTACGAGAGCGGCTTCCCATATTTTTA
>JAYTON010000674.1:0-2398 GCA_043747725.1 Saprospiraceae bacterium | reverse complement strand
TGCACCCAATGAAAACCGGTTTTATCTCGACGATATTGAAGTGCCGGTTATCAATCACTTCGCTACGCAAGGCGCCAGCGGCGGACCTGTGGGTGTGCTCAACGTGACATTTTTGAAAGAAGTGGATTTTTACAGTGGGGCTTTTCCGTCTAATCGGGGTAATTCTTTGAGTTCAATTTTCAACTTTCGTCAGCGAGAAGGCGCGAGCGATAAATGGCGTTATACAGGCACGATTGGCTCAAGCGATTTTGGTTTGACAGCCGAGGGACCCCTCAGTAAAAAGACCACTTTTTTAATGTCGGTGCGACGTTCTTATTTGCAATTTTTATTTAAAGCCATTGGTTTACCATTTTTACCGACTTATAATGATGCTCAAATTAAAATCAAGCATCAATTGGATGAAAAAAATGAAATCAGTTATATTTTCTTAGGCGCAATTGACCAATTTACCCTCGATACTGCCAATCGGACAGACGAAACGAAAGCCTATTTGCTCGACCAATTGCCTGTCGCCCCACAATGGAATTACACCAATGGCATCAGTTGGAAACATTACGATAGAACAGGCTATTGGACGTTCGTAGCGAGCCGAAATATGCTCAACAATAAAGCCTATAAATACAAAGACAACAATGAAAAAAACGCTAAAATTTTCGACTATAAATCGCAAGAAATTGAGAACAAACTCCGTGCTGAACGGACGACTCGAATAGGCAGTTGGAAGTTTTTATACGGCTTGAATTATGAGTTCGCTAAGTACAATAATTTCACTTTTCAAACGCGTAATATAGTAGATTCGACCATTCAAATCAATTACACATCCGTCTTTAATATGCATAAATATGGTGGTTTTGCTCAAATTAGCCGTAAATTAGATGCCGACCGCTTGGTTTTGTCCCTCGGAATGCGCTTAGATGGAAATGATTATAATGCTTCGATGAGGAATCCGTTCAATCAAATCAGCCCTCGTTTTTCATTGTCTTACGCCCTGACCCCTCAGTTAGCAGTCAATTTTAATACAGGTATTTTCAATCAATTGCCGCCTTATCCGACCTTGGGTTTTAAGGAAAATAATGTGTTTATCAATCGTAATAATTTGAAATATATTCGGGCATCGCACCTCGTTGGTGGCTTTGAATTTAATACAAAAACAGACTCCAAAATTAGCATTGAAGGCTACTATAAAAAGTATTCAAACTACCCATTTTTAATCTGTGAACAAGTGACTTTAGCGAACCTCGGAGGCGATTTTGGGGTAGTGGGCAATGACCCTGCGGTATCGCAATCGAAAGGTAGGACATATGGTTTAGAATTTTTATTTCAACAACGTTTATACAAAGGTTTTTATGGCATCTTAGCTTATACATTCGGTCACAGCGATTTTGAAGACCGCGCCGGTAAGCTTGTCCCGTCCGCTTGGGATTCGCGCCATACGGCTGTGGCAACTTTGGGTTATCAGTTCAAAAGAAATTGGGAATTGGGCATCAAATACCGCGCAGTTACGGGCATTCCCTACACACCTGATGCGCCTGAATCGAATATCGTCACCATTTGGAATGCCAACGGTCGTGCCATTCCCGACTATGCGAACAGCCTAAATGCCCGCCGTACTGAGAGGTATGCGACTTTCGATTTCAGAATTGATAAAAAATGGTTTAGTAAAAAAGCCACTTGGAATTTGTATTTTGACATTCAAAATGCCCTCGGTGCAGCCATCAGCCGCCCTCAAACGTTGCTCGATAGACCTTTGGATGCCAATAAAAAACCGATTGGCGAAGCACCTGTTTTTACGGATGCCAAAGGCTTGCAACGCTACAAAACTAAGATTATAGATGATAATATGGGTAATACGACCCCCAGTATTGGCTTGCAAGTCGATTTTTAAGGCATTAAATTGAAAATACTGCCGTAAGGCGCAAAGCCACCAATAGATGACGGCTTCTTTTTTGTATTAAAAAAAAGAAAGATTGACATTAAAATTAAGAATGGATTGAAATACTTTTTCATGACATTTCATTTTTATCATTTTTAATCAAAACTTGATTTAAAAGAATCAAGCGGTCTGATTTCAAAAGTTTTTGAAGCAAAACCTCATAGATTTTATACTTTAAGACAGCAATTCCAACAAAACGGTTGGTTAATAAAATAAGTTTAATAAAACACCATCCCAACCGCCGACCCTATTTTATCGTAAGTAAATACGATAATACGCATTATTTTAATAAAATCATAGACTAATACAACGAAATGACAGTCCATAAATTCCTTTCCGTTCTAAGCATTTTTTGTTTTTTTACATTCGGTTGTTATAAAAAAACTGTCCCCTCAGTAACGCCTGATTTGCCAACGCAAGGCTTCACTTATTTGGCACTTGGCGATTCTTATACAATAGGGCAAA
>JAYTON010000673.1:0-7736 GCA_043747725.1 Saprospiraceae bacterium | reverse complement strand
GGGTTATTTATTTGTAACTCGGTATCGTTTTCAAAGATGCGAAATAATCTATTGAGCAATAATTGATTGTAACACTGAGTTTTGACATCCGCCATTGAGCCAGACCTAATACATCAAAAAAGTTTGCACTAAAATGCTCTATTTCAAATGAAATATTATTCAATATGGCATACACAAATCCATTATTTTCTAAATAATTTAAGTAAGGAAATCTTAAGAAGATATCTTTATCAAATTTTTCAATATTCGGCTCATTTATAAAATTACGCCACCTTTCGCGCAATTGACTGAATAAAAAACTCTTCATATTTATTCGTTTTTGAAGTTAAGGAGTGGGTAATAAAATAATGTCAAACATCATTGACTTTACAAATATAATTGGAGCTTCTTAGTTTTTCTAAAAAAAGTCAAGGATTGTTTAAACAAAAAAAACGGCAGTCTCAAAAGTGGTGTTATTAATAATGGATTTTCCATTATCATTTCACTCCTTTCGGATCTGCCGTTTTTAATTCGGTTTTTATATATTTTTCTAAAAATAGCTTAATGTTTCAGTTCAGCAGGTATAGCAGGCGGAATGGATTGACACATCTGTTTACCAGATTTATCTTCTACATAGAGTTCTACACGGCGATTGAATTGACGCCCTGCTTCACTGTCTTGACTACCGACTTCATTTTTAGCAACAGGTTCTTTTTCACCATTAATAGATGTTTTTATCCGTGCCGCATCGATGCCTTTGCTCACTAAATAAGCTTTAGAATTGCCCGCCCGACGATTTGAAAGGGCTTCATTATAAGCATTCGAGCCTTTCCAATCCGTATTGGCTTTCAAAACCGCTACATAATCTTTATTGTCCTTCAAAATTGTCACCAACTGATCCAATTCCGTTTTAGACGCCGCTCTCAAATCCGATTTATCAAAATCGAAGAAAATCCAATTGAGATTGCAGCTTTTCACGGGTGCAGGTGCAGCAGGCATTGGTGCTACTGCTTTGATGGTATCCACTAATGGCGGCGTCACTGCTACGGCTCTTGTATCAGCTACGCCAACAGGCTCTTTGTTACAACCTTTACCGAATAACCACCAAGCCAGAAGCAATAAAAGCGGTATCAATAACCACCACCATTTGAAACCACCCGCAGCAGCCGTATCAGCAGCGGCAACTGTAGCTGATTCATAAACAGGCGGCGGCGGTGTGTAAGAATCAGGTTTAGGCATCGCAGCAGCAGCTGTAGCGACTACAGCCGCTGCTGCTGCCAACGGGCCCGCCACGCTAACATCCTGAGCAGCAGCGACAACAGGATTTGGATTTAAAAGAGGAAACAAAGCATATACTGCAGCCAAATTATCCTTTGGACATGAGCGCGCAATTTCTTGATGGTTGCCAGCTTTTAGAATCACGAACTGTTTGCCCGATTTTTCTATAATTTCATATCTATCTTTATTTTCTCTATTGCGGATAACCGAATCCATACCGTTATTGCGAGCAGCAGTCGTCGAATACCCTTCCGAGCGCATTTTGACAGCATCCCCCTCAGTCAACCAA
This sequence comes from Saprospiraceae bacterium, assembly GCA_043747725.1. Classification (GTDB taxonomy): domain Bacteria; phylum Bacteroidota; class Bacteroidia; order Chitinophagales; family Saprospiraceae; genus JAAFJT01. The sequence goes on along the minus strand of JAYTON010000673.1, from coordinate 6,190 downwards.
GTAAAATAATGCTCACCTTGTTTATATTGCCATTTTGTGAAGCCATTGGCATCTGCATTGCCATGATTTTCATAATCTTTACAATGAAGATAATTATCTTCGCGACGTTCAGGATCTGTCGTCGTTATCACTGTCGCAGTTGCAGCAGCTAACGCGGCAGCTTTATCAGCAGCAACTTTGGCTCGTGCGCTTGGATAGAGCGCCATTGCTCCCCCCTCAGTATCGTAAGGGCAAGAGCGTGCAATTTCTTGATGGTTGCCTGCTTTTAGGATGGTAAAATAACGGCTGAATTTTTCAAGCACTGCATAACGCTGTTCCAAATCCCGATTTTTTGAAACGGATGCCATGCCATTGTCGCGTGCGGCAGTTGTAGGATAACCTTCTGAGCGCATCAAAAGAGCATTATCGTCGTCGTACCAAGCGAAATAATGCTGACCATTGGCGTGGGTAAATTTGACCAACCCTGGATAGCCGTCTATGCCGACACCTGAATGCCCTTCATATTCGTTGCAAGTTAAATAATCGTCGTCAACTTTATCATTGGCGCGTTCTTTTGCAGCAGTTATAGCCGCTCCACCTCTGATTTTATCGCCTGTTACGAAAGGAAGCAAAGTCAAAGCCTCAGCTTCAGAATCGCAAGAGCAAGAGCGTGCGATTTCGCGGTAATTGGCAGCGCGCAGGCTCAAAAAATACTTCCCGTCTTCACTTTTGACAGAGTAATAGTGCCGATTAACCCGATTTTTAATGACCGATTGAACACCGTTTTCTCTCGCTGCTTGTTGCGGATAGCCTTCGCTTTTCAGCAAAACTTTACCATCAGCATCTAACATGGCGAAAAAATATTGTGAACTGGTGCCATCATAAAAAGCCGAAAACCCTGATTCGACTGCGTGGGCTGGTTGGTTCTCATATTGACTACAAGGGAGGTAATCTTCGTTAATCATAATGTCTGTTTTTTAATGAAAAATGCTAGTTTTCCTTAGAAATTGCCTCTAAATTTAGAATTTATTTTTTATTAACAATCATTTTTCATCATTTTTTTGCAAACTTTTTTTAATTATCTTGCATAAACATTTTGTAATTATTTAAATTAAAAAAAAATTATTTTTATAACAATTGATAATCAATTATTTATAAAATATTTAAAAACAAATAAATTTTATTTAATTAAATAAAAACAATTCCCTTACTATTAAATTTCTTTCGCCTTTCTTTCCATATCCTTCTTTGTTAAAAGCGCAATTCATTTATATTAAAAAATATTTTACTAAAATTTGAATTACTTTTCTCCTTTTTTACGTTTATATATCAAGTTCACATTATTATAAAGATTCTAATAATTTTAAACATTCGATTATGAGATTACCAAAAATTGTCAAAAACGGTCTTAAAGCAACGGGCATTTTAGTCATCCTTTTAGTGGGTGCAGCCTTTGCTATCCCCTATTTTTTTAAAGATAAAATAGTTGAAAAAGTCAAAACAGAAATCAATAAAAACCTCAACGCCAAGGTTGATTTCAGCGATGTTGATATTTCATTTATACGGCATTTCCCCCGTATATCAGTCAAATTGCAAGACTTGGATGTGACGGGCATCGGCAAATTTGAAGGGGTCAAACTGCTCCATACTGAGGGGTTGGATTTAGCACTCGATTTTTGGAACGTCTGGAATGGCGGCAATCCTTATGAAGTCAACTCCATTTATGCTGAAAAACCTCTACTCAATGTCGTTGTCCTCGTCGATAGTTCAGCGAATTACGATATTACAAAACCGACAAAAGAGAAGACCGAACCTTCCAATTTCAAACTGACACTCGATAAATATGTCGTCAATAAAGGTACGTTGATTTATGACGACCACACGATGGATTTTTTCATGTCGCTAAAGGGCCTGAATCATACAGGCAGCGGTGAAATGACCGCCGATGTTTATGACCTCAATACTGAAACGACGGTGGACTCTACAACCATGAGTTACGGTGCCATGACCTACCTCAGCAATGCTAAAGCCGATATAAAAACGCTGCTGAATGTGGATATGAAAAACATGAAATTCACATTGAAAAATACCAAAGCGAAGGTCAATAGCATGGATTTGAACCTCGATGGATGGACTCAATTGAAGGATGATGATATTTTGATGGACTTCAAATTCAACGCTCCGAGCAATAATTTTAAAGATTTTCTCAGCATTATCCCGGCTACTTACACTAAAAATTATTCAGATGTAAAAGCCAGCGGCACTTTCAAATTCGATGGATTTGTGAAAGGCACTTACAATGGTTTGAAGGAACAATATCCGGCGTTCGCTGTCAATACCAATATCCAAAACGGCTCTTTCCAATACCCTGCCCTGCCGATGGGCTGTACTGAAATCAATACGCAAATAAATGTGGCTTTGGCTACCAGTAATTTCGATGATTTTAAAACTGATGTGCCTAATTTTCATATCAAAATGGGCAATAACCCTTTCGATGCCGTTTTGCATTTGCGCACGCCTATCAGCGACCCTGACGTGGATTTGCAAGCAAAAGGCACGCTGAATCTTGGCGATTTGCCTAAAGCGTTGCCGATGGAGGGTATTCAGAATCTTTCCGGTATCATCAATGCCGATATTGCTATCAAAACTTTGATGTCTTATATTGATAAAAAAATGTATGACAAAGTGAATATGAAAGGTGCGTTGAAAGTGAACGGTATGAATGTGAAAATGGCTGGTTATCCTGCCGTTTTCATTAGCGATATGGCGATGAATTTTACACCTAATAATGTGAATATAGGCAATTTTACAGGCAAATTGGGTAAAAGTGATTTACAAGCGAGCGGCGTGATTGATAATATTTTAGCATTATTTGCCTCTAATAAAACCATGACAGGCAACGTCACTTTTTCAAGTAATCTTTTTGATGCCAACGAATGGTTGACACCCCCCTCACTTGCTACAGCTTCTAACAAGCCTAACACAGGCAAGCAAGCCGCTGATAAAACAGTGAGACCGTTTGACCGATTTAACTTTACATTAAATGGCAAAATAAATAAATTGTTGTATGAAAAATACGACATTCAAAACTCAGCAGCATCGGGCAATTTTACACCTAATGTCTTCATAATCAATAACTTCCAAACAAAAATCGGCAATTCTGACATATCGGGTAACGGCACTTTATCAGGTATTTTTGATTGGATGTTTGACGATAAAATGTTGACAGGCGGTTTGAATTTAAATTCTAATTATATGGATTTGAATCAATTTATGACCCCTACCCCTCAGTCAAACGTAGCTCAAAACACGGCTACTGAGCCGATAGCTGTTCCTAAAAATTTGGATGTCATCGTCAATGCTAAAATGAACCAAGTGATTTATACCAATATGGATTTAAAAAATGTAAGGGGTAAATTGGTGGTGAAAGATGAAGAAGTGAAGATAGTAGATGGCGAAGCGGGTATATTTGGCGGTAAAACCGACATTGATGGGGGCTATAACACTCAAGATCCTGCCAAACCTAAATTCAAATTGGCTTTTGATTTGAAAAATATTGATTTTCAACAGTCATTTACAACCTTGAACACTTTTCAAAAACTTGCCCCAATCGGTCAGTTTTTAAAAGGTAAATTCAATACCAAATTTTCAATGGACGGTGCACTGGGCAAAGACCTTTCACCCGATTTTAGCTCCCTCAGTATGGAGGGTTTTATACAGACCCTACAGAGTACGATTACAGGCTTCAAACCGCTTCAAGAAATTGGTAACAAATTGAATATCAATGAGTTAAAGAATTTTGATTTGAACGAAACGAAGAACTGGTTTGAGGTAAAGAACGGTACTATTGCTATCAAAGAGTTTGAAAAAAAGATAAAAGATATAACCTTAAAAATCAGTGGTACGCATAGTTTGACCAACGAAATGAACTACGTGATTAAGACAAAAGTACCGCGCAAAAAATTGGAAGCCAATGCAGTAGGAGCAGCAGCGAGTTCAGGGTTCAATGTCCTCGTCAGTGAAGCAGCTAAATATGGGTTGAACATTAAAAATAGCGAATTTGTCAACGTTTTATTCACCTTGACAGGCTCGATGCTGCAACCCAAAGTTACCATGAAATTAATGGGCGGCGATGGTGAAGCCACACTTGAAGACGCTGCCAAAGGCATTGTCAATTCAGCAGTCGAAAAAGCAAAAGATACATTGACCAACCGAGCCAATGAAGAGCTCGACAAAGCCAAGAAAAAAGCGAAAGAGGTTGCTGATAAAGCCCTCGACTCTGCTACAAATGTCGTAAAAGCGAAAGTAGATGAAGCCAAAGCCAAAGCCATTGAGCAAGCTAAAACTGAAGCGGGCAAAGTATTGGATAAAGAAGTAGGCGGCAAAGTCGGCGATAAAGTCGGTAAAGAAATAGACAAACAGCTTGAAAAAACAGGCGGTGATAAAGTGAAAAAAGAAGCCGACAAAGTGAAAGAAAAATTGGATAAATGGGATCCATTTGGTAAAAAGAAAAAGCCAGAAGTGCCGAAGGATACGACGGGGACGAAGTAATATAAATTTAAGTTCTATAATAAAATACCCCTCAGTAAATTAGGTTTTACTGAGGGGTTTGTTTTCAATAAAATAAGATTGTTAAATTGATTGAATTTGTGCTAAAAATTAACTGCATATTCATAAAAATAGCTCGTAAAACCGATTCCTCGCCTTCGTTATTTTAAAAAATGGCTTCTGAATCGCGTTCAAATTTTGAAAAATTAATGCCTCATTTGAATGCATACCGCCCTCAAAATCAAATAAGTCTAAACCACTATTTGAGGCATCTTGAATCGCTTGCCAGAGTAATAATGAGGTAGCATTTGTTCCTTGCTTTTCAAGATTATTGATGCCAAAAAGATAATGCGCCGAGGTGCTACCATAGATAATATAAATCGCCGAATGAGGCACCCCCTCAGTATCAAAGGCAATATACATCTTGCGTAACTCTTTGACAGTCAATTGTTTATTTAATTTTTCAAAAACTTTTACTTCAAATTCAGGTTTAACATTTTGTTTTAAATTAATCTTTTCAACCATCTTAAAGAACACGTCAAAATCATCGCAAACCCCATAAATTAAATCTTTTTCAGCCTTTCGAATGTCGCGCAGCACAGCATCATTTATATTGCCATAAACCGTTTCCAAATCATGTATATCCTCTAAAATATACGAATAATGCGTCTCCGTTTTAAAGCCTTTTCGATAAAACGGCTGCCAATCAGTCAATGAATGATGAAAATTTTGATGATACAAAATCGTCTCAGGCAATTGACCAATGAGCTTATGTAAAATGCGTTGTTTATAAGCGTAAATTTCATGTTGTCGAGGCATAAAATCATCCATTTCACGCATCCATACGCCCGCATGAGGCGTGAGCACAGGCATCTGAATAGCTGAAAATAGCCCTTTTTTTTGAGTAAGATAATAGACCAAAACGCCTTCAATTTGCTCAGCATCATCGTATGATAAACAGACATCCCAAGAGCCATCCGCGCACACAGCATCCAACCACCACGCTTGCATATATAGCGTTATTACACTGTTGGATTGACAAAAAGCGATGTAATGATTTTTAGGCGTTGTAAAATCGGACTTGGGGGAGCAATCCGTCCTTTGTTGATTCAATCGGACAATGATTCCCATAAGTGTTTGTTTTAAAGTTTATAAAATATACTCTTATTTTGAGATAATTCAAAGCAAATGTAATTTAGACAAAATGAAAATGATTGAATTTATATTTTAATTTGCGAGCAATCGAAGTAGTTACATATGTATTTTACATCTTTAAAACTTTCCTAAACAATACAAGTTTATCCGTCCGCAATTGCAAGTAGTACATACCTTTCGCATTCCCGTTTGGCTTAATAGACACCTGCTGCACCCCTTCAGTAAAACGCTGATTTTGGAGCATATTTTCTATCTTTTTGCCTTGTAAATCATACAAATCTATGCTCACATTTGAGCTTTCGGGTAAATTAAATTTCACATCAAATTCGTCTTGAAAAGGATTCGGAAAACATTGAAAATCAAGCTGTTGTGCCAATTCAACTTGAGCCGTTGAGGTCACTAAATCCAGTGTTTTCACAATTGAATCTTGTCCACAATCATTGACTGCTATCAATTTTATGATATACTTCTTTTTATCTTTATACCGATGCGTCGGGTTCAAGGATTG
>JAYTON010000672.1:0-5034 GCA_043747725.1 Saprospiraceae bacterium | reverse complement strand
CACTGCTGGGATTATCAATGCTCAGCAATTAATGGATATGAAATAAATTGTAAAAAAAATTTAGCAATCTAATTCCCCGACCGCATTGTCAGGGCATTTCTGATTATAAGCGCGTATGGCTTCATTGATTCTTTGACATTTCGCAGTAGTCCTTTCTTTTCCATAATCTTTTAATTGGCTCACTATATCTACTAATGGAGCTTGGCATTCTTCTCGTTGACGTTTTTCTTCTTCCGCTTTATTATTCCAAAAAGCAAATGCGGCAGGAATTGCTACTGCTAAAACCACGATGATAGCAGCAATGAGCACTAATAGCTCAATAAGTACGGCTAAAAACACAGCATAGATTATCATGATAAATCAATTTAAAATTGTTAATAATTTTATTCTACATTTTATTATTTTTTCATAATTAAATTGGTTATTTTAAATAATTTAAAAACAAATATACCGTTATTTATTTATTTTAACAAATAAAATTAATATCTTAATTTCATTTAATTTAACAAAATTGCCGAATAATTACCCCCTCAGTATTTCAAGATAAAATGCATCTTAAATACATGGGTTGACTTATTCCACAACCTCAATGCTAAACATTGCCACACAACCTTCCAAACAATTGATTGTTATATTCTTCCTACCCGGTCTGCCTACCTTATAACATTAATTTTTTAACAGTTTTTTGACAGTTTTGTTATTTTTTTCTAATTTCGGCACAATAAGGAAATATTATTTGTTGTTTTAAGTTTAAATGTTAAAATTTGCGCTCGTTTTTGAGGGCATAAATCTACAAAACGTTGATAATCAATTAGTTAACAAAATTCAACTCTATACACCTTTTAAATAAATTGTCTATTAAATACTATGAAACAAAAACTCAGTTTCATCCTTTCGATTGCCTTCATCACTTCCATCACGTTATCAGCACAACAGACGACCGTCTTTACTGAGGCAAATCTGGCGTACAAACGTGGAATGGATTTTTATGAAAAAGGCATTTATACCGTCGCGCAACAGGAATTTTATGTTGCGCTCACGCAATTGCGCCCCGTGCCTGAACCCGAAGCCCGTTTACTGAGGGGGAAGGCGGAACTCTATTACGCTAAAGCGGCTGTGCGCGCTGGTCAGCCCAATGGCGAGCAGCTTATGCTGGATTATATACGCACCTACATGCCCGACCCGTTGGCTGCCCAAGCCTCGATAGAGATGGGCGATTATTATTTCAATCAAGGCAAACCGGATAAGGCTTTTGAGTTTTATGACATCATTGAGCCATCAGATCTTTCTCCCGCACAACGCGATGAGCTTTATTTTAAAAAAGGCTATACTCTATTCATTCAAAAGAAATTCCCACAGGCTAAAGCTTTGTTGTCAAAGGTTAAGGATTTAGCTGATTTTAAATATTACAATGAAGCCAACTACTATTACGGTATGTGCGCTTTTTTTGATAATAATTTGGAAGATGCTGCACGGAGTTTTCAACGTGTTCAGAATACCAAGCAATATTCTCAACAAGTGCCGTATAATTTGGTGCAAATATATGCTGCCCAAAAGGACTACGACAAAGTGTTGAAGCAAGGTTTGCAAGCACTTGAAGATCCTAAGATTAAAAATGCGAAGCAAATAAATCAATTAGTCGGTCAAGCATATTTTGAAAAGAAAAATTATGTGGAGGCTGAAAAATACTTGCGCGAAGGTGCTGACGGCAATAATACTATGCGAGAAGAGGATTTTTATCAACTCGGTTTTGCGCAACATCGCAATGGGCATTTTAAAGATGCTGCCCCTAACTTAGAGAATTTGAATAGGACGAATTCTAAACTGGGTCAGCATGGCATGTATTTATTGGGTGATGCTTACCTACGTTTGGGCGACCGCCCCCGTGCTAAAAATGCTTTTGCTACAGCAGCCCGTATGAACTTCGACCCCTCAGTACAAGAGGAATCTCAATGGAATTATGGTAAGTTGACGTATGAACTCAAGCAAACTCAAGAAGCGGTTGACGCATTACAAGCTATTCCACAAGGTAGTAAATATTTCAACGACGCACAACAATTACTCGGCGATGTGCTGTTGCAAACTCGCGACTACGAACAAGCTGCTAAAGTGATAACAGCTACGGGTAATAAAACACCTAAATTGCGTGAATCATTGCAAAAAGCCAATCTTTATCGCGCTATGCAATTTTATCAGTCAGGTGATTTGGCGAATGCAAAAACTTACTTGGAACGCTCGCTCGCAGATGCACCCGATGCAGAAGCCAAAGCCACTGCAAATTATTGGCTAGGTGATATTGCTTTCAATCAAAAAGACTATCCGAACAGTCAGAGGTATATGGGCAGCTTCTTGGCTGTTTCCAAAACGCTAAAAACGTTGCCATCTGAATCATCAGTCTATATGGCGAATTATATACAGGGCTATAATTACTTGCGTCAAAAGGATTATCAAACGGCGTTGGGTTATTTTCAGGAGTGTGTAGTAGGGATTAAAAGAGAATATAACCTTATCACGAACGAAAACATCAAAACTCAAATCTTGGGTGATGCTACACTGCGCTTAGGTGATTGTTATTTCAAACGCAATAAATATGATGATGCGCTTCGCTATTATGATGAAGCGGTGAATAAAAACTATTCGGGTTTTGTCTATGCACTTTATCAAAAAGGTGTGATTCAAGGTTTGAAAGGGAATAATGTTGAAAAGTTGATTTCACTTGATAAATTAGCGAATAATTATCCTAATTCTGAGTTTGCACCTTCTGCATTGCTCGAAGCAGGTACTACTTACCAAAACCTCAATCAATTGGATAAAGCTCAAGAGAGTTTTACGAAATTAATTACCAATTATAAAGATAAGACTGAATTGAATGTCCAAGCTTTGTTGCGTTTGGGTTTGATTGCTCAAAATAAAGGCAATAATGAGGCGGCAATATCTTATTATAAGCAAGTTTTTTATAATAAACCGTCTCCCGTAGATGCCAAAGCCGCACTCGAACGCTTACAGGATATATATGTGAATGAGTTGGGCAAACCCGATGAATATTTTGCATTCCTTCAAACCATTCCTGGCTATAATATAGACAATATGGAAAAGGATAATATCAGTTATCGCTCCGCAGAAGTTCAATATGAGCAAGGTAATTATGAAAAAGCCATCAGTACTTTCACTAATTATCTGAGTAAATTCCCAAACTCAGCCAACACTTTGAATGCCTATTATCTTCGTGGCGAATCATACGCCGCTATGAAAGAATTTGATGAAGCGTTCACTGATTATGAAGCAGTTGTTCAAAAAGGTCCTTCAAAATATTATGCAAAAGCGGTCGAAAAAGCAGCTTTAATTGCTTATAATTCAAAGAAAGATTTTACAAAAGCCTACGATTTGTATGTTAAGATGGAAAAAGCGGCTACCAGCGATGATAAACGTTTCGATGCTGAATTGGGTGCAATGCGTTCGGCTTATCGCTTGAATAAGCCCGATGCTGTGGCTGAATTCGCTTCAAAAGTGATGAATAGCTCTTTGGCTACAAAAGACCAAGTGGCTACCGCAGGTTTTTATTTAGGTAAAATTTCTTTTGATAGAAGTGAGTTCGATAAAGCTCAATCTGCTTTCCAAAAAACCATCAACAACGGTGGCAATGATGAACAAACAGCCGAAGCCCGTTATTTAGATGCCCTTGTAGAATATAAAAAGCGCAATTTAGATATCGCTTTGAACAAAGCAGACAAAGCTTCGCAAAATAATCCATTTGTTTTTTGGGCAGCCAAATCTACCATTCTTCAAGCGGATATTTATGCTGAAAAGAATGATTTATTTAGTGCGCGCGCAGCTTTACAGTCGGTGATTGAAGGGGTTAAAGAGTTTCCTGAAATTACCAATGAAGCGAAACTCAAATTGGCTAATCTTGAGAAAAAAGAAAATCTTAAGAGTCGCATCAATAAAGCCGAAAAGAACGGTTTGATTGAAATGGATAAAAATGATGGTAACTAACTTAATCTTAGATATAATTTTTGGAAGCCTTTGAGGCTTCCAAAGATTTAAGCCTCAGATTTAATCACTAAATAGATCTTATTTTATGAGAAAGATAATAAATATCCTGATTATATTAACCGTTGTAGCAGTCGGAAAGTCGGCTGCGCAACAGGGCGGTAATGTGCCTGATCAATCTCAAGACGTTATCAAAAATTTTGATGCAAAATTACTCGAATCTGAAAAAGTAAAAATTAACCCAGTGTTGCCACCGGTAGATACTACTACAAAAGTGCAAACTTATAATGTACCCAACAAAGTATTGGGTATCGAATATCAACCGCCACGTATGCGCCCAATCGCATTGGCTCAACAAAAGCTACCCCCTCAGTATAATGGCTATTTGAAGGCTGGTTATGGCTTTCCAAACTCACCTTATGGCGAAGGAGCGTATCGCTACGGCGACCCTAAGCAATATCTTTTGGGTTTGAGCATCAAACACCATTCGGCTGAAGATAAAAAAGTAGAAAATCAACGCTTTTCTAAGACAGATTTGGAGGCAACTGGTACTTTTTATGCGCGGGCTGGTGTGGCTGTTGATGCAAAATTATATAATAGTAACAATGTTAATTATTACTATGGCTACAATGCCGTGAGCAATTCAAGTTTCAACAAAGAAGCAGTGAAACAATCCATTGGTATATTTGGCGCATCCATTAAAGCGTATAATTCTGCACGGACTGTGGCTGATTTCAATTACGGCTTAGGGCTTAGTTTTTATAGCCTCGGCGATAATTATTCAAGTAAAGAAACTGACTTTAATATCAAAGCAGAAGCCACAAAATGGTTCAATGAAAAGCACCCCCTCAGTCTGATTTTGAGAACGGAGTTTACAGGCTTAGATACAACAGATAATGGTAAAAAACAGAACTTGAATAATATCTATTTGCAGCCAAGTTTTACATTCAAAGGCGATGTTTACAGCGTTAAAATAGGAGCCAATTTGATTTCAAGTTCGGATATATTTTATCCAAAACCAGACATAGAAGCGACATTGAACTT
>JAYTON010000671.1:0-5852 GCA_043747725.1 Saprospiraceae bacterium | reverse complement strand
GCATCAACGAATTTTTGACCCTGAAAATCGCCTTCTTGACGCGTCATATTTGGGCGCATTGATGAAGATGTAAATGGAATATTCATACCTTGAACCACTACAAAACCTGTTTGGCGCATGGATTCCAATTTTTTCCATTTCTCTACACCGCCTACGGCTTTGATGTATTTTTCGATGATTTCATCGGCTGTCTGAGCTTTTACCATGAAGGCTGTTAGAAACAAACCTAAGATAAGCGTGAATTTTTTCATCTGTTTAATTTTTTTGTTTTGTTAAATGTTTAAAAATAACTTTTATTAAAAAAAAATTTAATTACAATTTATTGCCAAAATAAATAACAATTTATTGAAGTTACAAAAGAAATTTCCCGACAACTGCTTTGGAAAAATACTTTACAAACGGCTGAAAATAAACGACGAAAACTGCTTTATCATTGTCAAGCAGTAAAAGGATTTAGACCAAATCACCTAATAAAGCCAGCTTTGCTCCGGTGTCCGTATTGCCTTTTTGAAGTTCTTCTTGTGCCAATAAATGCAACCCCCTCAGTATATTGCCTGAATATAGGATTTTTTGAACGCGATTATCTTTTTTCAGAGTCAAAATTTCTTCTTTAGGTGGCAAGGTTATGAGGCTGGCAATCTGAGCAATATTATTGCCTGTCAACACTTCACTTTGACGGATGCTTTGCGGCAAGCCATCATATCCTAAAACGATGGGTTTTTCAGGTTGCACTATTTCAAAAATAGAATCACTGCTTGCCCGTATATAATATGCCCGACCGAGCCTACCCACAAGGTCTATTTTATGTGGATCAATCCGCCTTCTATCAGCATCCATCACATCCTCAGAAATATGGATACACAAAACGTTACAAATAATTAGACATCCTGCCCCCCCCTCAGTACCAAGGGGCAAAATCTGATCTACGCGGCATTCCAATTGCACGGGTGACTCTTTTACCCGAAACGGGCGCACCATATCTGAAGCCAAGGGTGTCAAACCGGCTTTTTCAAATTCATTGACGCCTTTTGGATAATTGACAGCTGTGAGTGTCATTTGGCGAACGATGCTATGGCTCACCATATTGATAACACATTCCATTGTTTGTTCTACATTGCTCAATGTATCTTTCGTTGTACCGTCTTGCACACGTCTGCCCACTGAGAAAACTACAATCGGCGGCTTAGAACTAAAAGCATTGAAAAAACTAAAAGGCGCAAGGTTGGTATTACCTTCTTTATCCATCGTGCTCACAAATGCAATCGGGCGTGGTGCTACAGAACCAATCAAAAACTGATAAAAATCAGGAGTAGATGTGGTCTGTGCGTCAATTCTTATCATGTTTTATTTTTTTTTAAAATCTCATAAAATGCGGTTCTTGAAATCAACCGCCCGCCAAGACTCGTCAGATGACGCGTCTCCTGCTGACAATCAATGAGTAGGAAATCCATTTTGCGCAATTTTTGAACAAAGGTAATAAATCCAAATTTAGAGGCATTGGGTACTATCGTAAACATGCTTTCGCCGAAAAAAATACGCCCCACAGCTACACCATATAAGCCACCCACCATTTCATCGCTTTCCCAAACCTCCACAGAATGCGCATAGCCTCGTTCATGCAATTCGCTATACGATGTTATCATATCTTCATTGATCCAAGTGCCGTCTTGACCCTTACGCTGATTGAGCATACAATGGCGCATAACTCCTTGAAAATCAATGTTATAAGTAACTTTGAATCTATTTTGATTGAAAAACGGGCGCATACTTTTCGACACTTTCAGCTCATGGGGAAACAAAACCATACGCGGATCGGGCGACCACCACAGTATCGGTTCTTCTTCATTGTACCAAGGGAAAATGCCCATGCTATAAGCTAAAAGTAATCTATCAGCTGACAAATCGCCCCCAATAGCCACCACATCAGGCGTATCAAAATACTCTGGTTGAGGAAAATATATTTGAGTAGAAGAAAGCCAAGTTGCAGGCATTTTTAAGGAAAATGAGATTTTATTAAAAAAGACTTTGTAAAGGTTTATCTTTCACAAAGTCTTGATTTTATTTGTCTTACGAATAAAAAAAAATTATTTATCTGAATCATTTCCACCTTCAATCACCGCCGAAAGTCCTCTATCGCAGAGAGCTTCCCACTTGGGTTTGAGAATAGAAAGTGAAGCAGTTTTTACTGTTGCTTTACCTTTATAATGAATAATACAAGCGAGTTGCTCTGCTTGGTCGGCAGAATGTTCAAGCACATCTGTGAAACATTCTATCACCCAATCGAAGGAGTTTACATCATCATTATAAACTAGCAGATGGGCATCATACCCAATGTCGGCAAGTTCTTCGGCGAGGTCTATTTCCTCCTCGACCGCTACTTCTTCATAATAAGGATTCATTTTTATGATTAATTTTTTTCAAGTGATTGTCTTATCGCTGCAAAGTTAGGCAATTCTCCTGCATTTGGCAACACCTCTGCATAAACAACTACCCCCTCAGTATCAATAACAAAAGCCGCTCTTTTTGAAACACCATTCATATTCAATACAAATTTTTCCGAAAAAGCATCATATTCCTTACAAACATCTTTATTGAAATCTGATAAAAGCGGAAAAGTATATTCATTTTCTGCTTTAAATTTTGCCAATGTAAAAACTGAATCTACTGAAATACCTAAGATTTGTGCATTCAAGTTTTCATATTTTTTCATATTATCCCGTGCATCGCAAAGCTGCGCAGTGCATTTGCCTGTGAAAGCCGCTGGGAAAAAATTTAAAACCACATTTTTACCGCGATAATCGCTCAATTTGACTTCTTTTTTCTCATCTGAAAATAGTTTGAAATCGGGTGCTTCTTGTCCTACTTGGATTGCCATAAAGTTTTTTAAATTAATTGAATGTTGAAATATTGTTTAGAATTATTGAAAATACCAACAAAATTACACTTTGTTGGTTTAAAAATATATTTTCACCTTTTAAAATTTTAAGAAAAACCACCTACTCAATTATCTGTTGGAAGTATTTTACCCTATTTTATTATGACTAACACGCAACGCGCTTACCTCGAACTCCATTTTGCTGTTTTTTTATTCGGATTCACAGCCATTTTAGGCGGTTTGATTCACTTGACCGCCATCGTCTTGGTGTGGTGGCGCATATTTATAGCGTGTAGTGCCATCATCGGCTACGGCAATATTTTCCAAAAAATCAAAGCATTGCCAAAAGGTGTCGTACTCCGTTTGGTAGGCATCGGGTTTATTGTAGCGATGCATTGGTTGGCATTTTTTGGCGCGGTGAAATTGGCAAATGCTTCAGTCGCATTGGTCACTTTCGCTACCACTTCCTTTCAATCATCGCTTTTAGAGCCTTTATTGACTCGAAAACCGATAAAATGGTACGAAGTGATGCTCGGAGTGGTGGTGATTCCGGCTATGGCTTTCGTTGTCGATAGCCTACCAGCTTCTATGAATTTGGGCTTATTTGTCGGCTTGATTTCTGCATTTTTAGCTGTCGTTTTTTCTATTTTAAACAAACAAATGATTGAAAAAGCCGACCCCCTCAGTATTACCTTCCTCAACCTCAGTGGCGGTTTGATTTTGTTATCGCTCATAATGCCCTTTTATTTGATGATGGACACAACAGCACATTTTATGCCCCAAGGTTGGGATTGGGCCTATTTATTTGTCTTGGCTTTGCTTTGCACCAATTTAGGGTTTATGCTTGCTATCAGGTCGTTGAGGTATCTCTCAGCCTTTGCTTCCAATTTGACTATTAACCTCGAGCCAGTATATGGCATCATCCTCGCATGGCTGATTTTACATGAAAACAAACAGATGTCAAGCTCATTTTATATCGGTTCATCCTTGATAATTGTTTCCGTTTTAAGTTATCCATTTTTAAAAAATAAGTAAATTAGCCGCTTCTTCACCCACCAAACTACCAATCGCCACGCCCATGCCGCCCATCCGAATGGCTACCACAATATTACGTGAAACGTATTGAACAATAGGTTTTTTCTGTTTGCCAATACCCAAAATGCCACTCCACCAACCATCTATTTCAAAAGCTTGATGAGGTAAAATAGTCGTTTTGAGTAAATCAATTAAGGCATTTTGTATTAAATCTGTAGTACCGAACGCATCAGTCATTTCAGTATGAAAATCTAAATTTCTACCGCCACCCAATAAAATTCTGTCGCCGACATTTCTAAAATAATAATAGCCTCTATCGTAATGAAAACAACCTTTTATTTTTAAATCTTGAATAGGTTTTGTAATCAATACTTGATTGCGAGCAGGCGTTACGTCTAAGGCAGGTAAAAGTCGTTTGGCAAAGCCGTTGGTTGCTACAATGACCTTTTGAGCTGAAATCTCCCAACCATCTTCGGCAACCATTTTCACACCGCCATTGATCCCCTCAGTTATATTTGAATCGTATAAATCGTTGATTTTCAAACCATTAAATATGGTGATATTTTTTTCACGACATAATTTCAAAAGAGATACCATCATTTTACCTGTATCAATCTGACCTTCAGCTGTATTTTGAATCAAAGTAGGCAAGGTGTTTTTAAAACCAAAATCATGATTTGAAATTTGATAAACCTCATTCCGTCCAATGATATTGTTTAAATTTTTATTAAAATATGACAAACTATCAGCGCATTTTTCAAAGACATGAGGCTCAGTATTTTGAAAAATTTCAAAACCACCGAACTCTTCATACACCAAATTTTTATCGCCTACACGCTGTCGAAGCCGTTTCAAACCTCGATAACGTTTTTCAACGAGGGCAAAAACTTCCTCTTCAGAATGGTTTTCTAAATCATCTATGAGCTCAGTAATGCTCCCGAAGCAAGCAAATCCCGCATTGCGCGTACTAGCACCTTCAGGCAAAGCCCCACGCTCGAAAATAGCCACATTTACTGAGGGGTCTCGCTCTTTCAATGTCAAAGCAGCATTCAAACCGACGATGCCACTTCCAATGATGGCAACGTCAATATCTTTAAAAAAACTATCGCATTCCCAGTAGCTGAGTGTATTTGGATTATTCATAAAATAGGATTTAATAAAACAAAAAGTTTTATCAAGGTAGATGAAATTTGGGTTAAAAATAAAAAAAACTTGGTGACAAGCTTACAAAAGCCTGCCACCAAGTTAGGGGGATTTGATTAAATAGATGAAGTTTGTTTACCTTGTCTTCCTGATTATGTTATTTTTATCTAAGCGATGAATGATTGAATTCATTATTTATCATTCATAACTCATCATTTATTAAGCCGCCTCTTTGCGCGTGCGCAACTCGATGTAAGCCAACGAGTTAGAGGTTTGTAATTGCTGATGTAATAATTCTTTGGCGCGGAAAAGCTGCGCCTTCACTGTACCAAGTGGCAGACTGAGTTCGTGCGCGATTTCCTCATAGCTGAGTTCTTCGTAATAGCGCAACTCAATCATTGTCCGATATTTGGTATTCATACTTTGCACTACATCTCGAACATGAGCCAACTTTTGGTCATGAATCATGGCTTGCTCAGGATCCGGTTCGTAATCGCGAATATTGTGCGAAAACTCACGGTCGCTGTCCTGAAAAGTGTCATCCATAGAATAGGTGACAAGCCGTTTTTTACGGATATGGTCGATACAATTATTGATGGCAATCTTAAAAAGCCACGTCGAAAACGCGTAATTGGGCGCGTAGGTCGGGAGTTTTCTGAATGCCTTACCGAAGGCTTCAAGGGTGAGGTCGTCGGCATCATCGCGATTATTGACCATTTTGAACATAGCGTGATATACGCTGTTGCGGTAACGATTCATAAGCAAAGAATATGCTTGTTCGTCGCCGTCGATTGCTGAT